>JABGWC010000195.1 GCA_018645765.1 Gammaproteobacteria bacterium
ACCCGAATGCCAGAGGCAACGGTTTGCGCGTCTGGCCAGAGCTCAGCATGGTCGGCCCCGGTATGGAAGGCTTTCACAATGGGTGCGCAGGTGACTGCTTGAACGGCAATCATTTTTGGCCGGCGGGAATCAATCCAGCCTAGGGCTTCGAGTTCAGCAAAGGCTTTCCACATCCCAATGAGGCCGGTGCCGCCACCGGTCGGGTAGAAGATCGCATCCGGCAGGATCCAGTTCAGTTGCTCCGCGAGTTCCAATCCCATCGTTTTTTTACCTTCGATTCGGTAAGGCTCCTTAAGCGTTGCGGTATCAAACCAAAGGCCCTGGTCGGCGCCTTGTTTAACCAACTTGCCACAATTATTGATCAGGCCCTTCACCCGGAAGGTTTTCGCGCCGAAGTAGGCCATTTCCTGAAGGTTCACTTGGGGCGTGTCATCAGGACAAAAACAAATGGCCTCGATATGCGCCGCCGCACAATAGGCTGCGAGCGCCGCACCCGCATTGCCATTGGTTGGAATGGCCATCCGTTGCACGCCCAGGCTTTTAGCGAGGTTAACGGCCATTGCAATCCCGCGGGCTTTAAAACTACCGGTCGGTAATCTGCCCTCGTCTTTGATCAGGACCTCGCCAAGGTCGAGGGCGTGGGTCAGGTATTGGCAAGAAAGTAATGGGGTAACGGATTCGCCCAGCGAGATCGGTGTTTGGGTGAGTGGTAATAACTCTTGATAGCGCCAGAGATCTTGGGGTCGCTGGTTAAGAATGGCTGGGGATACAGCCGCTTTGATGGCTTTCAGGTCATATCGGACCAAGAGGGGCTTGCCAATGTCTGACAGGTTGAGCTGGGTATTGCGTCGATAGTGCTTGCCCGACTGACTACATTCGAGGTGTGTGACAAAATTCTCTATCGGCAGGGTGTCGGCAGACAAGGCTCGGCTCCAGGTTGTGGGCAATGGGTGGGCCGTTTCAAAAAACGGGTGCGCGCTGCCAGATGGGATTGATGGTCTCGAATGCTTTGGCCAATTGCAAGACGGCCAGGTCAGCACGCGGCTTACCTATGATTTGCAGGCCAACGGGTAAACCAAGCGAGGTGAACCCGGCGGGTAACGATAAAGCGGGTAGGCCGGTTACAGAAAAGATAGAACACGATTGCATCCATTCGATGTAGGTTTGCATTGGCTGGCCGGCAATCTCGGTAACGTATTCAAGCGCTGCGTCGAATGGCGCCACTTGGACGACGGGCGTTACAAGAAAATCATAGTGCTCAAAAAACACCCTAAACCGCTCGATGAGCATGGCTTGTTGTTGCAGGGCGCGATGGATGTCCGGTTTGGTGAGGGCAAGGCCGGCCTCAACATTCCAAACGATGGTCTGCTTATAATCGCGCGGGTTGCGTCGAACGCCCTTGCCGTGGCGACGGGCAAACGAGCTCGCTCTTAGAATATGAAAGGTGTCGTTTGCGCCGGATAGGTCAGGGCAATAATCGATGACCTCGCAACCGAGTTGGTTAAAAAAATCGCGGGTGTCATTGATGCAATCGACGACCTCCGGATCAATCGGGATTTGGCCTGAAAAGTCAGCGCTGAATGCGATTTTTAAGGCACCAGCGCCTGCCTTGACCGGCGGTTCAAAGGACTGCTCAGTGAGCTTTGATAGCGGCGCGCGCTCATGCGCGCCACTGATCACATTGAGCAGGAGAGCACAATCATCGACCGTTCTCGCCATGGGGCCGGCAATCGGGAGGGGGTCCTCGGGATTTTCTGAGGGGACGATCGGCACTCGGCCAGGGGTTGTTCTAAAGCCCACAACATTGCAAAAGCTGGCTGGGTTCCTCAGCGATCCGCCTAAGTCAGTCCCGTCGCAAAGTGGCACTAAGCGCGCGGCGAGGGCTGCCGCTGCGCCACCGGAACTACCGCCTGCGGTTTTCGATCGATCATAAGGGTTTCGGGTAACACCAAAAATGTCGTTAAAGGTTTGCGAGCCCGCACCCCATTCAGGTGTGTTGGTTTTGCCAAGTGTTACGGCGCCAGCTGCTTTCATTCGAGCCACAATTTCTGCATCCTGGGTCGGGACAAAATCGGCGAAAA
>JABGWC010000322.1 GCA_018645765.1 Gammaproteobacteria bacterium
TACCAAAAACGATTTTCGACCCCTCGGGACAGTTATCCCATGCTCCTTGAGGCGTTGGCCGACGCCATCCTATTAGCGGATCCGGAACCGGACCACCGCTTCATGAAGCCGATCGGAATTGGCACACCTGGTGCTGTCTCAAAAAAAACAGGCCTCATGAAAAACTGCAATACCACGGAACTCAATGGTCAGAATCTCGCCGCCGATTTAAGCCAACTGGTGTCTAGAGGCGTCAGAATCGCCAATGATGCCGACTGTTTCGCCTTGTCTGAAGCCGTCGACGGCGCGGGTCAAGATCACAACTGTGTCTTCGGCGTCATCTTGGGAACGGGAGTAGGCGGCGGCATCGCAATCAATCAAAGCCTCTTAGCCGGCCCGAACGCGATTGCAGGAGAATGGGGGCACAACGCCCTCCCCTTTGATCGCCTGCGACCCGATACTGATTTTCCTTGGCGCCGGGGACGGCCCTGTTATTGCGGTCAGACCGACTGCATTGAAACCTGGTTATCCGGCGACGGCGTGACACAGAGCTATGAGGCCTTAACCGGTGAGCGATGGCCCGCAGCAGAAATCTTTGACAATCCGAATCGGTCCGAGGCGACTCAAAAGACCTTCGAACAATACAGCCAGCTGTGCGCGCTCGCCTTGTCCACCGTCATCAACTTAATCGACCCGGACATCGTTGTTCTAGGCGGCGGTCTATCCAAAACACCGGGCCTTTGTCAGACAATCAAAAGCCAGTGGGCGCACTCTGTTTTTTCAGACCAGGTCACAACCCGCATTGCCTGCGCCCAGCACGGTGACGCCAGCGGCGTTCGAGGCGCAGCCTGGCTTTGGCCCGCGTGACTTATGGGCGCTTGAAAGCAACGGTTTTTTTTCAGGCTAGCGCTAAGATCGGCGTCGAGGCTTGATAAGGACTCGTGTGCCGCAGCAGCAATTGTAGAATATCATCCGATTGCTCGAGCAGATGTTGCGGATCCCCATCGGTCTCAAAGTTGAATCGCATGACCGCTTCGGTTGTCGACGGATTAAGACTAAAACGAACGCCCGACGCCAACCGATACGCGCGATGGGTTTCTACGCCAAAGGTTTCTCGTTTTCCATTGACTTCAAGACACCCTTCGCCTTTTAAGAGCGCTTGGTCCAAGTCAAGGATCATCGCCTCAGGATGATCCACCTGCAGACTTAACTCAGGTAGAACGGCCACTTCGCGGCGATAGGATCTGGCAAGTTGAGAAAGTGTTTGATCGGAACTCTCAATGATTTGAAGCAGGGTCATCCAAGCCAACATGCCTGAATCGATCCCCCCCAAACTCCCAAAGTAGTGATGCGCTGAGGACTCGCCGCCATAGACCGCGCCCGTTTGATGCATTGCGGCCCGCATATGGGCTGAACCCGTCGCAACCCGAACCCCATGCCCCCCATGGCGCCTAACTGATTTTTGAATGCTCAGCACCAACTTTGGATCGTAAACCACACAAGGGTTTTCTGCGTCCTTTAAAAAATGATCTGCCATCATTGCCATGACATAGGCATTGGGCACCAAGGCGCCTGCCTCATCAAAAAACACACATCGATCCGCATCACCATCCCAAGCAACCCCGACGCCCGCTCGACTTGTTCTCACAAACGCTGACATTTGCGCTGCGAGCGGCGGCTTGAGCGGATCCGGACCCGCCATCGGCAGACCCGTGTCTTCGCCTGTCATCCACCGAACGTCTAAATTTAAGCGGGCGGCAAGTGGTATTGCAACGAGGCTCGCCGTCCCGTTTAAGCCATTGAGCGCGAGCGTACCTTTTGTCCAATCTAGGTCTAAGGGTTCCGCAATACGCTCAACGAACTCGTCAATTAGCGGCAGCGCAATAGGTGACTTAGGGCTCAAGGCGGCCTGCCCCCTGACGTTTTCCAGCAACGCACCCCTTAACCGATCAAGTAAATGCGCGATAGGTTCTTGGCCTCCTTGTGCTTTAAACACTTTAAAGCCATTGTCGGGCTCCGGATTATGGCTCGCGGTTACCATGACGCCCAAATCAATTCGTTCGATACCCACGCCAAAGGCCACAATTTCCGTCGGACAAAATCCAAGGTCAAAGGTTCCACAACCCGAGGACATAAAGCCTGCCATAAGGGCCTCGGCCAAGGCCGAACTTGAGACTCGAGTATCTCGGCCAACACCAATTTTTGCTTCGGAATACCAACTGCCTAATATGCGTCCA
>JABGWC010000196.1 GCA_018645765.1 Gammaproteobacteria bacterium
GATCCAGTCCAGACAGCAAGCCAACGTGATGAGGTCATTCAGTGGCAGATGCGCAGTCGCGCGTTTTCGTTAACCCAGCGAAGGATGGGCGAAGAAGCACGAGGCGGCGCCGCCCCGGGCGCCGCGACTTCGATGTTTAAATTGTATGGCGCCTCTTTAGCGCAAGATAAACAAGCCTTGACAGCTGATTTGATGGGCAGCCAGGGCATGGGTTGGGAGGCGGCAGGGTTCTCATCAGAGGAATTGGGCGCCACACGATCTTGGCTCGCCAGTCGAGCGGTTACGATCTACGGCGGAACCAATGAAGTGCAAGCCAATATCATCGCTAAACGAGTACTGGGGTTACCGGACTAAGTGCCCTTTTTTAAAATGACTGGCGCTAAGGCGGCGCTGAACGATCCTTGATTGAGTTTCGGCCGGCGCTGGTAAAAACCCTCAATAGCAAGTCGCATACGCCGCTCTGAGCGCATGATCGGTGCAGCAGAGGCTCACTAAATTAAGGCCTAATGAGGTGAGCGCCGTTTGGCTTGAAGCGCCTCAGTAGGGGCGTTGTTACAGGTCATGCCTCACACAATGCCCGAAGCCCTAGAAAGCACCCTGGCGCCCATTGTGCTTTCCGGGGGTCATTCTCAAGCCGTTGGCGTCGGATAACCCGCTTTTCAAAGCCGTCACGGTTTACAACGCAACAGAGACTGACCAAAGGAAGGTCGGGCAACGTGATAACCGGCGCTGTTTGTCGGAAGCTTGCATGACAACGGATGCAGTGCGCCTGGATGCGGCGGCATCCGGCCCTGGGGTTACGCTGCGTTGTCACAAGAGCTGTCTCTAAAAAATGAAAAAGGGTAATATTGTTCAAATATGAAGACGGCCAGTCGGCTCGGCTCTCCCCATGAGTGCAACACAAGGTTCCATTTTTCCCGTGATATACAACCGCGACACATAGTTTGGAGGCGATGTGCCGCGGTTGATTAGAAGGCTTGAGACGCTTTTACAGTCAGCGGTCATAGCGGGTTCGCTCGCTCATCGAGGACGGTCGGTTGATCACTGATATAGTGCAGGATCCTAGTGCGGGAGAACGTTTTGGCGCAAACAATCCTTGGTGCTGGTTTAAATGTTTACCTTTCAAGGAAGGGTTGGAACCAATGACGCCTTCGAGGCGCTAGCGCCAAGAAAATTTGTTGAGAGCAGGCCAGGTTAACAGCACTTGAGTGATTAAAAACACGATCATCGGCTTGCGTGTTTGTCGCCTCGTGGATCCTGCAGAAAACGTAAAACAAATAATACTGGAGAAGTACGTGGCCCTTTGTGCGAATTGTAGTGGTGTAATACCCTTGGGGGCTGATTACGTTCGCGACGGGTTGACAAATCCGGTTTGCTATTGTTCAGCAGATTGTCTTGATGCGGCGTTGATAGAGGAGCTGACTCCCAGTTTTAGTGTGAGGGTGTCAACGGCGAGAACGCAATCGGATCGACCTTTCGACGTCAAGGAAAGCGGAACAGAACTGGATCAGAAAGCAATTATGATTTCGACCGGTGAGGCCTTCCCGGGAATGAGTATCACGCAGAACCTTGGTATTGTTGACTCGGTCATCGTGCTAAAACAAATGGGTTTCTCGCAACAATCCTCAAGTCGTGGCGATCAGATTTTGGTAAAAGATTCGGTTTTTGCGAAGAAACTCACTCAAGCCAAACGAGAGGCCGTTGAAGGTTTAAAGCATAAAGCGAGATTGCTGGGTGCTAATAGCGTGTGCGCAGTTCGGATAGAGGTTGCACAATTGAGCGATAACGAGGTGAGTATCTCAGCGTATGGTACGGCCGCAATTGCCGTCGTTAAGACGGTGATACGGCGATAAAAGCATGCTGTGATCACTTGGTGAAGTATTTGGACGATTATGGACTGACCGGTGCGCTCTATCCGTCTGAAGCAAAACCTTATTTATGACGTCTAGTTTTAAGAAAATAGCGGCTCTGTACCCAGTTTATAGCGCATCGGTCCTGGGCAGGTTGTCCAACCGCGTGAGTCGGCATCGACGGGATTGGACGCATCAATGAAAAAATCACTTGTCCCGATTTTCAGTCCAGCCAGACTGCTGGTACACTTCGCTCTCGAACGGTAAAGAGCATTTTCTAATGCCAGTCCAATTTGTCGCATCTTGTGAATTGCCAACCCAATTTGGCAAGTTCATCATGCACGGTTTTGAGGATCCCGATACGGGCCAAGAGCACGTTGCACTCACCTTTGGTTCCGTTGCGAATCAGTCTGGCGTACTGTGCCGCGTACATTCCGAATGTTTAACGGGGGATTGCTTGTTTAGCATGCGCTGTGATTGCGGATCGCAGTTGCAGACGGCGATGCAGAGAATTTCCGAACAAGGCGTTGGGGTTTTACTCTACCTCAGGCAAGAAGGCCGAGGCATTGGCCTGATCAATAAAATCCGAGCCTATCAGCTCCAAGATGCCGGGGCTGATACAGTTGAAGCGAATGAGCGCCTCGGCTTTGATGCAGACCTCCGGGATTACACGATGTGTCGGAATATGTTTGCGCATCTCCAGGTCGGCTCTGTTCGGTTGATGACCAATAACCCGGTGAAAGTGAACGCCCTGACCAAATTGGGTATCGACGTCCAGGACCGTATGCCAATAGAAACTGGACACAACGACCATAATGACCGTTACCTCAAGACGAAAGCGGGCAAGTTAGGACACCTACTTGGCCAGTCAACGGGTAGCTAGGTTCTGAAAGCTGCTTGATGATCGAGGATGCGTTGCAAGATACTATCGGCGTCAAGACCGCTGGCTTTGATCATTTCCGCAGGTTTTTCGGGCTGTATAAACGCATCCGGTATGCCTAGGTTTAAAAGCAATCCGCGATATCCCATCTTCGCTAAGCTTTCATTGACAGCAGAGCCAGCACCGCCCTGAACGGCATTTTCTTCAAGGGTCACAATGAAGGCATGCTCGCTCGCAAGTTGCTTGATCAGCGCTTCATCAAGCGGTTTTACAAATCGCATATCCACAACCGTTGCGTCCAAATGCGCAGCCACCGAAAGGCCGGTCTTCAGCATGCTGCCAAAGACCAGCATTGCAATGGCGCTGCCAGACCGGCGCACATTAGCCCGGCCTAATTCGATCTGGATCGGCGAATCAGAGCCTTCACCGGTTATGTCGCCTCGTGGGTAGCGGACACAGGCGGGGCCCGAATAATCATAGCCAAATTCGAGCAGAGCTTTGAGTTCACTTTCGTCTGAAGGCGCCATCACAACGACATTGGGGATACACCGTAAAAAACTGTAATCAAAGACCCCGGAATGGGTAGGCCCATCCTCGAGCAGCCCAGCACGATCAATGGCAAACAGCACATCCAAGTTCTGAATGGCGATGTCATGAACCAGTTGATCATAGGCGCGTTGTAGAAAAGTGGAATAAATGGCGACAACCGGTTTCATCCCCTCGCAGGCAAGCC
>JABGWC010000315.1 GCA_018645765.1 Gammaproteobacteria bacterium
CATGGCCGTATTGATTTCCTCATCCGTTAGAGTGCGCGAAGGGTGCTGGAAGGTCAAGCCCAGACCCACGCTTTTCTCATTGGGATCAATACCTTTACCCATATACACGTCAAATAACTTTAAATGTAGTAGCGCGTCCCCGGCACTCAACTCGATAACAGACCGCACGGCTGTGGCGGTGACCGAACGCGCAACCAGGATGGCAATATCCCGACGAACGAAAGGATACTTCGAGACCTCTTGAACCGTCGGCACGTGTTGGCGCAGAGCAAGCGATAGATCGATTTCCGCAACATATGCTGGCGCCCTCAAATCAAATTGATCCGCAACGCTTGCTTCCAATAACCCGATCTGGCCCAAAGGCACATTGTCTTTCAAAATTCGTGCGCTTTGTCCAATTTGTAAACCGCTGATGTCACACGCTTGGAATGTTAGCCCCTGAGCGCCTAAAAGCGCCTCAAGATCGCCTTTTAGGTCGAAGAAATCGACCAAGTCGGATGTATTCGCCCAACCTTCAGGAAATCTCTGACCACTCAGAACCAGTGCTAATCGTTCCTGCTGCGCGATGGCGTCGAATGACAGCGCTTTCTCACCTTGCTGATGAAAAACCAAACCAATTTCAAACAGTCGAACATTGCTTTGTTGCCGGTTCTGATTATGCAGGAGCGCCTTTAATAGCCCTCCAATCAAGGTCGTTCGCATCACCGACATTTCACTCGACAACGGGTTCTTCAGCGCAACAGCTGTTGCGTTCGGCAGCAGCAGGTGCTGCAAGTCCGAATCAACAAAACTATAACTAATGGCCTCAGAGTAACCTCGATCAATCAAGCGCTGCTTCAAGCGTTTATCGCTTGACTGGGTTTCCGTGGCTTCCAGCATCGATAAGGTCGCAACTGGTTGCGTCACGGGCAAGGCCTCGTAGCCAATGATCCGACTAATCTCTTCGATGAGATCGGCTTCAATATTGATATCAAACCGATGCGAGGGTGATTGCACTAACCAGGCCCGATCTTCGCTGTTGGGGTCAACGATAAATTCGAACTCTAGACGCTTCAGAATATTTTCGATATCTGCGTCATCAATGACCATCCCGAGCACGCGCGCGACCCGAGCCGCTCGTAATCGCACCTCGATTGCCTGCGGCAAGTCTGCCGCGCTCACGGTGTCGACCAGGGGTCCAGGATCGCCGCCCGCAATTGAAAGCAATAATTGAGTTGCTCGCTCCATAGCCCGAACTTGACCCTGATAATCGACCCCACGCTCAAAGCGATGACCCGCATCGGTATGCATGGAATAAGCTCGAGCCCGGCCAGCAATAGCAATTGGGGCAAAAAATGCGGCTTCTAAATAGATATCCTGGGTGTCCGATTGAACGGCGGTCGAGGCGCCCCCCATAATCCCCGCCATCCCGATGGGGCCCGAGGCATCGGTTATGAGCAAAGTACCCTCAGCCAGCGTCGCCTGACTACCATTGAGCAGGGTCAACTGCTCACCCCCGATTGATTGCCGAACCGTGATATCGCCCGTTAACCGGTTTAAGTCATAAGCGTGCATCGGCTGATTCAGCTCGAGCATAATGTAATTGGTCACATCAACGACAGGATCAATCGACCGAATACCCGATCTTCGAAGCTTCTCGGTCAACCAAAGGGGCGTTGCTGCGGCCAAGTTAACGTCTCGCACAACCCGGCCCACAAAGCGCGCACACCCTTCTGGCGCCGCTAAGTGCACCGCAACTTGGTCATTATGAACGGCAGCGACCGACTGAATATCCGGCATGCAAACATCTAGATTGTTCATAAGACCTGTTTCACGGGCAAGACCAATGATGCCCAAGCAATCACTTCGGTTCGGTGTCAAATCCACTTCAATGATGCTGTCGTCAAGCTGCAGGTAACCATTGATGTCAGTGCCAACGGGCGCATCATCTGCCAGCTCCATTAAGCCTTCGTGATTTTCACTCAATCCAAGTTCGCGCTCGCTGCACAGCATCCCAAAGCTCTCAACGCCCCGTAACTTAGCCTTCTTAATTTTAAAATCATCGAGTTTGGCCCCAACCAGCGCAAAGGGCACCTTGATACCGGGCCGAGCATTAGGCGCGCCACACACCACCTGATGGCTATCAGTGCCACTCGACACCGTACAGACTTTTAGCTTATCCGCGTTGGGATGCGGTTCTGCGGCCAGAATTTCCCCAACCACAACCTGGCTTAAGATAGCGGCCGCTGGCTCAACGCTGTCCACCTCTAACCCGGCCATCGTAATCTGACTGACCAAGGCCTGCGTTGAAAGCGGCGGGTTCACCCACTCTCGTAACCATTGCTCGCTGAATTTCATTGGAACTGCTCCAAAAATCGCAGGTCGTTTTCGACAAAGTGCCGCATGTCACTCACGCCATAGCGCAACATCGCCAGTCTCTCTGGGCCCATACCGAACGCAAATCCCAAGTATTTTTCGGAATCAATGCCTGACATTTCAAGCACTCGCGGATGCACCATGCCCGAACCCATCACCTCTAACCATCCGGTACTTGAGCACACGCGGCAATGACCCGCACCTGAGCAGTGCACACATTGCACATCAACTTCCGCCGAGGGCTCGGTAAAGGGGAAATAGCTCGGCCGAAACCGAACCTTCAAATCATCCCGTTCAAAAAAGACTCTCAAAAACTCTGTAATCATGCCCTTTAAATCAGCAAAGCTGCAGTGCTCATCCACCATCAAACCTTCGACCTGATGGAACATCGGCAAATGAGACGGATCTGGCGGATCAACGCGGTAGGTTTTACCAGGGCAAATAATTCGGAAGGGCGGCTCGCGCGATTCCATCGTTCGAACTTGCACCGGGGAAGTGTGCGTTCGGAGCAACACGCTATCGGTCAAATAAAAGGTATCGTGCATCGCCCGTGCGGGGTGATGCGCCGGCAAGTTCAGCGCCTCAAAATTGTGATAGTCGTCCTCAATTTCAGGACCCACGACCGATTCAAACCCAACAGAATGGAAAAACTGCTCGATCCGCTCGAGCACCAGCGATACAGGATGCAGGGCGCCGCGCTGCGAACCCCGCCCCGGCAACGTTACATCGATGGCGGATGCCTGAACCTTGGCCGCCTCGGCAATGGCCGCTTGGGTTTGCCAGCGCGCATTAATGGCGGCATCGACCTCAGTTTTCACCTGATTGATTAGCGCACCTGCCCCGGGCCGGTCGGCCTCGGGCAGTTGGCCTAGCGTTTTAAGCTGGCCTGTTATGGCGCCTTTCTTGCCGAGATATTGGACCCGCAGGGCCTCTATTTCAGAAAGCCCACTTGCGGACGCCACAGCAGCGAGCGCCTCACGTCGAAGCGCGTCTAAGTCTGACATCGAAAATCCTCTACCTGGTCCGTTGGTGCAGCTCGCACGCTCGGCAGTTAGGCTGCGGCGGCGAGCGCTTCTTTCGCTTTATTGGCTAACGCTGTGAACGCTTCTGGCTCATGCAAGGCAAGGTCAGCAAGCACCCGGCGATCAATCTCTATTTCTGATTTCTTCAAACCATTGATCAACCGGCTGTAGGACAAACCATGCTCACGGGCCGCGGCATTAATCCGCTGGATCCACAACCCTCGGAACATGCGTTTATTAACCTTACGGTCACGGTAGGCATATTGTCCGGCTTTGGTAACCGCTTGTTTGGCAACGCGATAGACTCGGCTTCGGGCACCGTAATACCCTTTAGCCGCTTTCATCACCTTTTTATGGCGACGGTGTGCGGTGACACCTCTTTTTACTCTTGGCATTTTTTAATCCTCAGGATCTAATGAATCG
>JABGWC010000096.1 GCA_018645765.1 Gammaproteobacteria bacterium
AGGCGTACGTCATAAAACTGCGCCAGCATTTGGGTTTCAAGGCCATCCGGAGGCCAGTCCGGGTCCCCATGACGTGGCGCCGCTCTTTGACCAATTTATAAAGAGCATGACTAAGAGGGTTGGGTAGATGCCAAAACGAGCTGATATTAAGAGTGTTCTGATTATCGGTGCTGGACCGATTGTCATTGGGCAAGCTTGTGAGTTTGATTACTCGGGTGCTCAAGCGTGCAAAGCGTTGCGAGAAGAAGGCTACCGAGTAATTTTGGTGAACTCGAACCCGGCGACCATTATGACCGATCCGGCAACGGCCGATGCGACCTATATCGAGCCCGTAACCTGGCAGGTTGTTGAACGGATTATTGCGATCGAGCGTCCGGATGCGCTGCTCCCCACGATGGGCGGACAAACCGCGCTCAATTGTGCTTTAGACCTTGCGCGTGAGGGCGTGCTGGAGCGTTATGGTGTTGAGTTGATTGGCGCGACCAAAGAGGCCATTGATAAAGCGGAAGATCGACAGCTATTTGGTCAGGTGATGAAGTCAATTGGTTTAGAAACGCCGAGGAACGGGATTGCCCATTCTCTTGAAGAGGCTAAGCAGGTCCAGGCCAGTTTAGGGTTTCCTTGTGTGATTCGCCCAAGCTTCACCTTGGGCGGGAGCGGCGGTGGCGTGGCTTATAACGCCGAAGAGTTCATCGAAATTTGTACGCGTGGACTTGATTTGTCGCCGACCAACGAATTGTTGATCGATGAGTCCTTGCTGGGCTGGAAAGAGTTTGAAATGGAGGTGGTTCGAGATCGAGACGACAATTGCATCATCGTTTGTTCGATAGAGAACTTCGACCCGATGGGGGTTCACACGGGTGACTCGATTACCGTGGCTCCGGCCCAAACCCTTACTGATAAAGAATATCAACGTATGCGGAATGCCTCCATTGAGGTTCTGCGAGCTATTGGTGTTGAAACGGGTGGCTCGAACGTTCAATTCGGCGTGAGTCCAGTTGATGGTCGGATGGTTGTGATTGAGATGAACCCCCGAGTGTCGAGATCATCGGCCTTGGCCTCAAAAGCCACCGGGTTTCCGATTGCGAGGATTGCGACCAAGTTGGCCATTGGATACACCTTGCCTGAATTGGCGAATGAGATTACAGGTGGCGTGACGCCAGCCTCCTTTGAGCCGGCAATTGATTATATTGTCACCAAGATTCCGAGATTCACCTTTGAAAAGTTTCCAGAAGCGGATAACACCCTCACGACTCAGATGAAGAGTGTGGGCGAAGTCATGGCAATGGGGCGTACTTTCCAAGAATCAGTCCAAAAAGCGCTACGGGGCTTAGAGGTTGGGATTAACGGTTTTTCACCCGTGGTTGATTTGACCGATGAGGGCGCCTTGAGCTTGATACAGCATGAGCTTCGAGTGCCGGGTGCTGAACGAATTTTGTATGTTGCTGATGCCTTTCGGTTTGGGTTGTCTTTGCCGGAGGTTGCAGAGCTTTCAAGTATTGATCCTTGGTTTCTTTCGCACATTGGGTTTCTGATCGAGCAAGAGCATCAACTCAATGGCAAGACGCTCGGGGATTTAGACTTCGCGTCGCTCTTTGAGTTGAAGCGGCAAGGCTTTTCCGATAGCCGGCTGGCGGAATTACTGAAGGCTAATGAGACAGATGTTCGGTCAACGCGCTTGGGGTTGGGGATAAAGCCGGTCTATAAGCGGGTGGATAGCTGCGCAGCAGAGTTTGCATCCCCCACAGCATACCTGTACTCGACCTATGAAACGGTGTGTGAAGCGGCGCCTTCAAATCGTGAAAAGATCATGGTTCTGGGTGGTGGTCCAAATCGAATCGGCCAGGGCATCGAGTTCGATTATTGTTGTGTTCACGCGGCACTCGCCATGCGAGAAGACGGTTACGAAACCATTATGGTCAATTGTAATCCAGAGACGGTTAGCACGGATTTTGACACTTCCGATCGGCTCTATTTCGAGCCGTTGACCCTCGAAGATGTCTTGGCAATCGTCGAGATTGAGCAGCCGAAGGGCGTTATTGTCCAATTTGGGGGGCAAACCCCTTTGAAGCTTGCGCGCGATCTGGAAGCGGCCGGGGTTCAAATTATTGGCACCTCGCCAGATGCAATCGATATGGCGGAAGATCGTGAGCGGTTCCAGCAAATGCTCCATCAGCTAGAATTAAAACAACCGGCTAATCGAATTGTACGAACGGTAGAGGAGGGTTTGGTTGGTGCCGCGGAGATCGGGTACCCCTTGGTGGTACGACCTTCCTATGTGCTGGGCGGGCGGGCGATGGAGGTGGTTCATAAGGCAAGTGAGCTCGAGCAATATTTAAAAAACGCGGTGGTTGTCACGCCTGATTCGCCGGTACTCCTAGATCGATTTTTAGATCTCGCAATTGAGGTTGATGTCGATGCGGTGTGTGACGGCGAGCAAGTTGTGATCGGCGCGGTGATGCAGCATATCGAACAGGCTGGGGTTCATTCGGGCGATTCGGCGTGCTCACTGCCGCCTTACAGTTTGAGTGACGATCTGATTGAGGAAATTGAGAAGCAGGTTGTCGCAATGGCGATGGCCTTAGGGGTTGTCGGGTTGATGAATGTCCAGCTTGCCGTCCAGGCCGGTCAAATTTTTGTTCTAGAGGTAAATCCTCGTGCCTCCAGAACCGTTCCCTTTGTTTCAAAATGCATCGGTCGGTCTTTAGCGAAGATTGCGGCGCGGTGCATGGCCGGGACGTCCCTTAAAGACCAAGGCTTCACGCAGCAAATTAAGCCTGCGTATTTCCACGTAAAAGAAGCGGTCTTCCCGTTCGGTAAATTTCCAGGCGTCGATCCGATTTTAGGACCGGAGATGAAGTCCACCGGTGAGGTGATGGGTATTGGTAGAACTTTTGGTGAGGCTTACGGTAAGTCGCAATTGGCTGCAGATGATGAAATTCCGTCTGTTGGTCGAGTGTTTTTGAGTGTGCGTGACCCGGATAAGGATCAATTGGTAGGCATCGCCAAAGACTTGCTGGATTTGGGCTTTAAGCTCTGTGCGACAAGAGGAACCGCGGTTGTGATTGCGGATGCTGGCCTTGCCGTTGAGGTCGTCAATAAGGTGATGGAAGGGCGTCCGAATATCACCGATGCGATCAAAAACAATGAAATTAATTTCATCATTAACACAACGGAAGGTCAGCAGACGATCAAGGATTCTTTTGCAATTCGGCGTAACGCTTTGCAGCACAATGTGTGCTACACAACCACTATGGCGGGTGGCCGCGCAAGCATAGAAGCCTTGCGTCATAGTGCAGAAATGGAAGTATACTGTCTTCAAACGATGCATGCAGAGCTCTTAGATCGAGCGTTGACGAACACAATGAAGCTGAGTAGCTAGTTATGGATAAGACGCCAATGACCGCAGAGGGTGCAGAAGCTTTGCGGGTTGAATTAAAGCGCTTGACCTCAACAGAGCGACCTCGGATTGTGAAAGAAATCTCAGCGGCGCTCGCGCAGGGCGACCTTCGTGAAAACGCTGAGTTCCAGTATGCGAAAGAAGAGCAAGGCCATATCGAAGGCAGAATCTCAGAGATTGCAGCAAAGCTCGGGGCAGCTCAAATCATCAACATTAAAGAAATCCCAAAGTCTGGAAGGATTATTTTTGGTGTGACGGTCCGGTTGCTCAATTTAGACAATGATGAAGAGGTCACTTACAAAATTGTTGGTGATGACGAAGCGGATATTAAGGTGAACAAGATCTCGGTTTATTCACCTGTTGCGCGTAGTTTGATCGGAAAACAGCAAGATGATGTGGTGCTCATCCAGATCCCATCGGGCCAGATCGAGTACGAGATTCTATCGGTAGAGCACTTATAAGAGGGCCGCCACGATAACGTTGCCCTAGTAAGCTGTCGAGACCAAGTTGCCTTGAGCCGGTCGGGCAGCGGCGAGGGGTTATTGATGCCTGACCAGGTTTGAAAGAGATGGGTTGGGCGTGCTTGATGCTCGAAGGATTAAAGCAATCCCGCCAATTGTTTGAATGACCGTCGTTTGGGTTGCGTTAACCAAGTCAGCAAGGATTGCCTTTCTTGATTCTCGGTCTGAATTGATTCTGATTTTTATCAGTTCGTGATCGTCTAAGGCTCGATTCAGTTCCGTTACAACCGTTTCGGAAAGTCCTTTCCCGGCAATGGTCACGATGGGGTCGAGAATATGGCCAATGGCTCGATAATGTTTCTTTTGTTGTTGGGTTAGCATGGTTGGATCCAAAAAGATCCATTGTACGTCATCGATGGGGTCCGAGGTGCATGCACAATGAAAAAATCTAAAACCAGTCAGCGTTGGCTCGACGAACATGAACAAGATCCCTACGTCTTGAAAGCTCGATCAGCGGGGTATCGTTCTCGGGCAGTTTATAAGCTCATCGAGCTTGATGATCGGCTGAATTTGTTTCGAGAGCACCTAACGGTTGTTGATCTGGGTGCGGCCCCTGGCGGCTGGTCTCAAGTGGCACGAGAGCGCCTCGGGACAACGGGCCGAGTACTTGCCCTGGATATACTTGAGATGGCGCCTATCGAGGGGGTGGAAGTGATCACGGGTGATTTCACCGAAGCCGAAGCGTTGTCCTCGTTAGAGGCGCTTTTGGGGGATCAGGTTGTGGATCTTGTAATTTCCGATATGGCCCCCAATTTAAGTGGTATGAAGTCGGTTGATTTGCCTCGGAGCATCGATTTAATTGAACTCGCCATGGACTTCGCGAGCGGCTGGTTAAGACCGGGCGGACATTTTGTGGCGAAAGCCTTTGAAGGTGAGGGGATTGATACTCTTAGGCAACAGATTCGTATGAATTACGACAAACAGGTTAATATTAAACCAAAGGCGTCTCGTGGAAGATCCCGTGAAATCTATTTGGTTGGGTTAGGAAAGAAGGGACAGGGCAGCGCTGGACGGTAAACGACTCATTTTTTTAAAGCGTTGAGGTTGGTTCAACCAACCAGACCCAGAAAACGAGCAGGATAGGCGGGCGCGCATTGAAGCCCATGGACAATAGAATCAGGTTTATTAGGTTAAGAGGTCAGCCAGCGCGGCGATGATCACAATAACCAGCACCCGGTAGCGAGGAAGCAATGTGAACGACATGGGAAAAAACATCTTACTTTGGCTGGTGATCGCCGTCGTGTTATTGACGGTATTTCAAAACTTCAATGTCAGCCGTCCACCGGAGGAAGTGCCCTATTCCACCTTTTTGGACCTGGTGAATGGGAATCAGGTGCGCTCTGTTGAAGTCGACGGGCTGATTATTCGTGGCGAGCGGTCCGATGGGATCTCGTTTGAACCCATTCAGCCTCAAATCGTCGACAAGGCTTTAATCGATGACATGGTTGAGCATAACGTCGCGTTTCAGGGCGAGCGGCCAGAGCAGCAGAGCATTTGGATGCAGTTACTGGTGGCGAGCTTCCCAATCCTCGTAATTATCGCCGTGTTCATGTTTTTTATGCGCCAAATGCAAGGCGGTGCTGGCGGAAAAGGCCGGCCTTTATCGTTTGGTAAAAGCAAAGCCAAACTGTTGGGAGAGGACCAAATTAAAACGACTTTTGCAGATGTCGCAGGGGTTGACGAAGCTAAAGAAGAAGTTAAGGAACTGGTTGATTTTCTGAGAGAACCTGGAAAATTTCAAAAACTAGGAGGCCGGATCCCTCGGGGGAACTTGTTAGTGGGATCACCCGGGACGGGTAAAAC
>JABGWC010000095.1 GCA_018645765.1 Gammaproteobacteria bacterium
CTTTTTTTACTCGCTGTGCGGTATTGGTGGGGCGAGCTTCCGAGCATTGCGGGCAGCTACCCAGCAAACTGGTTTGGCTGGATTAATAGTATGCTATCAGGCGCCGTCGCTTACCTTGCAGGTGTTGTCTTGCCTGCCCTTCTGCTTGCTTGGGTTTCGAGCGGCTTTGAGGCGATTTTGTTCGGACTACCGGCATTCATGCTGCATCTGAGCGTTTTGCTATTTGTTCTGCATGCGCCTTCGCCGGAAATGACCTTTGATGCCTTGCAACTTCAAGCCCGGCAGTCCACAACCGACGACGGGGTGCTTGCTGATACACAGGGACAAACGCTGCGCAGTTTGTTGTCGAACCTGCATCAAGGTTTTTTTGTTTATATTGTTTGGTACTTGCTTTTGGGTCCGGGGGGCGCTCTGTTTTGTTTCCTTCAGCGTCATTATGAGCGCCAAGAAGACAACCGCACGGCAGTCACTGATTCGTTGGACGGGACCGCCACAATCGGCGCCCAGACGGTCTCGCGCTGGTTGGTTGGGTTGAGTATCCGGGTTTCGTTATTGTTGTTGGCATTGGTTGGACGGCTCAGAGATGGCTGGCCGTATTTTGTCGCCAGTCTGAAGGATTGGTCTATCGATGAAGGGGATCTTTTGTACGCTGGGGTCTGCATTGGGCTGGTACCCGAGGTTGAGCGTGAGACCACAGTCGATTCCGTCACGTATTTGGACTGGCTTCAAGATTATGAGGGGTTGATCAGTCGCTTGTTTTTCGGTTGGATTGGTTTGGCGGCGCTGCTGACCCTGCTGTCCTAAGTGGTTCAGCGAGCCGTAGTTTTGAAGTCGTCCTCGGGGTCAAAGCCATCATGGACGCTCGCGGTTATTGTTTTCATCGCACTCTGGTCTGCCCAAGTATCTTCGGCCGAACGGCTGATTTCGTTGGCGCCGCATTTGACCGAGATGGTTTATGATCTTGGGGTGGGCGCGCAGTTGGTTGGGGTGTCGCGTTACTCTGATTTTCCGGCTGCTGCGTCCCGCCTCCCGCGTGTGGGGGATGCGTTTCAGCTGAATGTTGAACGCATTATTAATCTCGCGCCCGATCGTATCTTAGCTTGGCAGGGCGGCGCACCGAGGACGCTGAGCAAGCTAGAAGCGCTTGGCTTTTTGGTGCAGCGCCAAGAAATCAAAGGGCTGAGCAGTATTGGTGAAGGCTATCGCAGGTTGGGTGATGCGCTGGGTCAGGGACCGCAAGGGGCTTTGATCGAAGCAGAATTTACGGCATCGCTGAACCAGTTGCGGGCGCGCTATGCGACTCGGTCGACCCCGCGCGTTTTTCTTCAGATCGCCGAGAATCAATTGTTTACTGTTAGCGACCGCCATTATATGGGGGAGGCGGTATCGGTTTGTGGCGGGGATAATTTATTTTCTGAGGCGGTCTCTGAAGTGCCGGTCGTTACGTTGGAGAGCGTGTTGTCCGGACAGCCTGATGTCATTGTTTTCGTGACCAATCAAAAAGGGCCGCTACCTTGGCAGGTCAAATGGCAGACTTTTCTACCCGATGCGACCATTCAACGGGTCGAAGCAGACCTGCTTAGTCGTCCCTCTCGTCGCATTCTTTCGGGTATTACAGCGCTCTGTCAGGCCATTCATTTGGAGGCCGAATCTGGGTAAGTTATACTCACGGTGAATGGCGCGTAATGGTTTTCGTCAATTGAGTCTATCGGTCAGCCCCTATGAATAAAATCGAATCAATGGATTCAGATCCTGAAGAAACGCAGGAATGGCTCGATGCGCTGTCGTCGGTCTTGACGACCCAAGGCGCCGAGCGCGTTCAATATTTACTGCAAAAGTTGTCGGTCAAATTAACAGAGCAAGGCTCGCAGTTACCCTACGCCATCACAACCCCATATCGAAATACGATCCCCGCACACAAAGAAGCCCGGATGCCGGGCGATCTTTTTGTTGAACGAAATATTCGCAGCCTCATTCGCTGGAATGCCATGGCGATGGTGATGCGCGCGAATATCAAAGATGCCACCTTGGGTGGCCACATCTCGACGTTTCAGTCGTCGGCGACCCTCTATGATGTTGGGTTCAATTACTTTTTCCGAGCCAATCAGCCTGGGCTGCCAGGGGACCTGCTCTATATTCAAGGCCATAGTGCACCCGGGATTTACGCCCGGTCGTTCTTAGAAGGAGATCTGTCCGAAGATCAGCTCGATCGGTTCCGGCAGGAGGTCGATGGCGATGGTTTGTCTTCCTACCCACACCCATGGTTGATGCCCGAATACTGGCAGTTCCCAACGGTCTCGATGGGGCTTGGACCTTTGCAGGCGATCTATCAAGCCCACATCATGAAGTATCTCGTGAATCGAGGTCTTGCGCCCGAGAGTGATCGCAAAGTGTGGTGCTTTATCGGCGATGGCGAAATGGATGAGCCCGAATCACTCGGCGCGATTTCTCTGGCCGGTCGGGAAGGTCTTGATAATCTAATTTTTGTGGTCAACTGCAATTTGCAGCGATTGGATGGCCCGGTTCGAGGGAACGGGAAAATTATTCAAGAGCTTGAAGGTGCTTTTCGAGGTGCGGGCTGGAATGTCATTAAAGTGGTTTGGGGTCGCCAGTGGGATGCCTTATTCGAGAAGGATACCCAAGGTCTGCTGCAGCAGCGGATGGACGATGCGGTCGACGGGGACTACCAGAACTACAAAAGCCATGATGGGGGCTATGTGCGCGAGCACTTTTTCGGCGCGCATCCAGATCTTTCCGAAATGGTCTCTGACCTTACGGATGAACAAATTTCGAGACTCAACCGGGGTGGTCACGATCCGTATAAAGTCTATGCAGCCTATGCCGCAGCGGTCGCCCACAAGGGCCAGCCTACCGTGATCCTTGCAAAAACTGTCAAAGGCTACGGGCTTGGTTTGGCAGGAGAGGCCCAAAATTTTACCCATTCTGTTAAGAAGCTTGATACCAAAGCATTGCGCGAGTTTAGAGATCGGTTTGATATCCCGATTAATGATGAGAATCTGGAAGCAATTCCTTACTACCGGCCGCCCGAAGATTCAATTGAGCTGCGGTATTTAAAAACCTGCCGTGAAAAATTGGGTGGCGCGATTCCCTCGAGGCTTAACCATTTCGAGGCCTTAACCATTCCCGATTTAGAGGCCTTTGCATCGGTGACTCAAGGATCTGGCGATCGTGAAATCTCGACCACGATGGCATTTGTGCGGTTGCTCTCGATATTAGTGAAAGACCCTCATCTCGGTGAACGGATTGTTCCAATTGTACCCGATGAAGCGCGAACGTTTGGGATGGAGGGCATGTTCCGGCAGCTGGGTATTTATTCGAGCGTGGGGCAGCTCTACGAGCCCGTCGATACGGGTCAGATTATGTCTTACCGTGAAGACCAACACGGTCAGGTTATGGAAGAGGGAATCAATGAAGGGGGCGCATTTGCTGCCTGGCTGGCGGCTGCAACCTCTTACTCCAATCATGCGCAAACGCTGGTGCCGTTTTATATCTATTATTCTATGTTTGGCTTTCAGCGAATCGGCGATCTGTGTTGGGCTGCGGGCGATCTCAGTGCCCGCGGATTTTTGTTGGGCGGCACCTCGGGTCGAACAACGCTCAATGGGGAGGGCTTGCAGCATCAAGACGGGCATAGCCATATCCTTTCTGGCACGGTGCCCAATTGTGTGTCCTATGATCCAACTTATGCCTATGAACTTGCCGTCATTATTCAGCATGGCTTGCAGGTGATGTTTGTTGAAAAGCAGGCTAAGTACTTTTATATCACCGTCACCAATGAAAATTATCAGCAGCCGGCAATGCCCGAGGGTTGTGAGGCGGGTATCAAGCGTGGCCTGTATCGATTAAAAGCCGCCGCAAGCAAAGCAAAGCGGTCTAAGAAGCGGGTTCACCTGTTGGGCTCGGGTGCGATTTTACGAGAAGTGTTGGCGGCGTCGGACATTTTGGAATCCGAGTTCGAGGTTTTCTCTGACATCTTTAGCGTGACGAGCTTCAACGAGCTCAAACGCGATGGTGATTCTGTTTTGCGTTGGAACCGATTGAACCCAGATCAGCCGGCCCGGCAAAGTCATGTCCAGGTTTGCCTTGGGGATAGCGGCTACCCCGTCATTGCCGCCACGGACTATATCAAGCTTTATGCTGATCAAATCCGGGCTCAAATTCAGGGCGACTATCATGTGCTCGGAACCGATGGCTTTGGTCGAAGCGATACCCGCGAGAAGCTGCGCCGTCACTTCGAAGTCGATCGGTATTCGATTGCCTACACCGCGCTGCAGGCGTTGGCGGAGTCCAATATCATTGCCCTTGAGGTTGTTTTGCAGGC
>JABGWC010000126.1 GCA_018645765.1 Gammaproteobacteria bacterium
ACGCCGCGATGCAGCACCGCAGCGTCGAGATGTTTGTCTTCTGTTTCGAGCGCCATCGCAAGATTAAACCGAGCAATGGCATCAATATCGGCTGACGTCGCGGAGCGAATGGTAATCATGGAGCGAGCCTCTGGATGCAGGGTTTATGATTGAAACTAGGGCAATATCCGAACCAATATCACAACATTGTTTAGACCTGGCTATTGCAGCGCGACAGTTTACAACAAGAAGCCCCAGCAGGCCGCAACAAAATGACGAACCTTGCGATCTGAAAGCCAAGCGAGCCAACCGATTTCATTGATAAAACAACCGGCTCTGCCGCAATCTCGCTCGCAAGGATTCAAGAGGCCTTGAAACATTGTGGCAGCCAATGTGATGCCTTTTTCATAGAATAGGGCCGGCCCGTGATGGTCCATTGCTCATCAGCACCCATTATCCGATCCAGTTCCCAGGACCGTTTCGGTGTATCATTAAACCAGGCTAGTTTGGGGGGCCAAGGGCCTCGGGTACGGTTTAAACGGCTTTGAATAACCCACTGACGCCTTACAATGGCCTTCAATACACGCAATTAGAAAAGGATATTTCATGGAACTTGTCAGCGCTGTGACGCTCTTAGCAATCTTTCAGTTTTGGATCCTGGGCGGCCTAGTAGGTCGCGCTCGAGGCAAATATGGCGTCAAAGCACCACAAACTACCGGTGACGAACATTTTGAACGGTGGTTTCGAGTTCACTACAACACGCTCGAAAAACTGATTGTCTTTCTGCCGGCGCTTTGGTTGTTTGGCTATTATGTCGGTCAATACTATGCCGCAGCGTTAGGCGTGGTCTATCTCATTGGACGGCTGATGTACGCGATAAGTTATGTCCGGGACCCGGGCAGTCGTGGACTCGGGACACTCATCAGCGAACTGCCGACGCTCATCATGGTATTGGGCGGACTGATAGCGGTTATTATCCAATGGGCAGGATCCTTGTCCTAGGGTCGTCGCCCTTTGGCCCTAAGATATTACGAAAAGGGGTGCTCGGCATTGATGCATCAATGCCTGCCCCATGATATAACTCATCGCTTAATTTAGATTCATTGGAGACATTATGGTTGCGCTCACCTATCACGCGCCCGACTCGCTAGAAGAGGCCGTCCAGTTGTTATCAACGGCGCGTCAGCCGGTCAAGCTGTTGTCCGGTGGCACGGATTTGATTATTCAAATGCAGGGCCTCATCCAAGACGAGCGTTTGGTAGTGGATGTCAAAAAAATACCCGGCATGCGGGCAGCGGATTGGATGGAGGACCACCTTCGCTTGGGACCGTCAATGAGCTGCGCACAATTCACCAAACGTCAAGATATTCAGGCCGTTTTTCCGGGTCTGGTTGAAGCCGCCTACTTAATTGGGTCAACCCAGGTACAAGGGCGCGCCAGTATCGGCGGCAATCTCTGCAACGCGTCCCCAGCCGCGGATACCATTCCAGCGCTGATCGTGAACCGAGCGGCCTGTTTAATTCAAGGCCTGAACGGCACGCGCCGGGTCAATGTCGAGGATTTCCTGACTGGTGTGGGTCAACAGTGTTTGGCGAGCGATGAGTTATTGGTCGCGATCGAAGTACCAAACCCGGCCGCCCGGACCCGGGATGCCTATCTGCGCTTCATCCCAAGAACGGAAATGGATATTGCGGTTGCCGGCGCCGCTGTTAGCGTGACACTTGACGACACCGGGGTTTGTACCAATGCCCGCGTCGCCATCGGCGCCGTTGCGCCCACGGCGATTTTAGTGCCGAGCGCAGCCGACGCCCTGATCGGCACGAAACTGGAAGATGATGCGCTGCTCGCAGCAGCAGCAGCATCCAGCCAGGCCGCCAACCCTATTTCAGATCGACGGGGCACCGTTGAATTCAGACGTCATGTTGTAGGCGTGCTCACCAAGCGAGCTGCAAAAATCGCCGCCAACCGTGTAGGAGCACTCTAATGAAGAGCCACATCTCAACAACAATTAATGGTGACTCGGTTGAGTTTTTATGCGAGCCCTCGCAGACCCTGTTACAAGTGCTGCGCAACGATCTCGGAATGACGGGAACCAAGGAAGGGTGCGGCTCCGGAGACTGTGGCGCCTGTTCCGTCATCTTCGATGGCGAATTGGTTTGCGCCTGCTTAGTGCTCGGGGTTGAAGCCCAAGGCGCCGCAATCGAAACCGTTGAAGGGGTTGCCGCCCATGATCAACTCCATGTAATTCAGGAAAAATTTCTGGAACATGCGGCCCTGCAATGCGGCATCTGCACGCCTGGATTGATTGTCTCGACCAAAGCATTACTTGAAGAAAACCCAAGTCCAACCGAAGCAGAAGCCCGCTATTTCTTGGCTGGGAATCTTTGCCGCTGCACCGGCTACGACAAAATTATCAAAGCCGTCATGGACGCTGCCGCGACCATGCGCCAAGGAGCTTAGAATGAGCGAAGCACGCGAGTTTAAACATATCGGCCAAAGAACGATTCGACCTGACGGGTTCGATAAAGTGACCGGAAAAGCCAATTATGGTGCGGATCTCAGCTTGCCGGGCATGATTTGGGGCGCGATTCTCCGGAGTCCACACGCGCATGCGAACATCAAAAAACTCGATGTCAGCCGCGCAGAGGCCAGTCCCGACGTCCTAGCCATTGCAACCTTTGAAGATTTTCCGTCCGTCAACGCAGCAGCACAACGTGACGGTACCCATCGCGAAGGCATGATGGATACGGCCTGTAATATTTTGGCAAACCAAAAAGTGTTGTATCACGGTCATGCGGTTGCGGCGATCGCCGCACGCTCCCAGGCCGCGGCGATTGCAGCCCTTGATTTGATCGACGTTGAATACGAAGTGTTAACGCCGGTCCTCAACATCGATGACGCCATCAGCGCCACAGCGCCCATTCTTCACGAGACCATGATGACCCAAGGGTTAGCAGAACCCGCCACCGAGGCGTCTAATGTTTCGGCGCGCATGGAGCTTAAAAAAGGCGATATCGAAGCGGGCTTTGCCGCAGCGGATGTTATTGTTGAACGCGCCTATGACACGCCGACGGTTCACCAAGGTTATATCGAGCCGCACGCAACGACGGTTGTCTTTAACGACAATGGGCCTTCTATGATTTGGTGTCCAACCCAAGGTCACTTTGATGTTCGCGCACGGGTCGCGCAATTATTGAATCTTGAGCTCGGACAAATCAAAGTTGTAGCAAGCGAGATTGGCGGCGGGTTTGGCGGTAAAACCACGGTCTACTTAGAACCAGTTGCGCTCATTTTGTCGAAGAAATCAGGCAGACCGGTCAAGATGGAAATGTCGCGAGGGGATGTTTTCAGGGCCTCTGGGCCCGCATCGGCCAGTCAAAGCAGGATTAAGGTCGGCGCTAAGATGGATGGCACGATCACCGCGATGCAGGCGACGCTGCATTACGAAGCAGGCGCATTCCAAGGCTCACCCATGGGCCCGGGCTGCATGACAGTCTTTACCCCTTATGATGTTGAGAACCTGTATGTAGAAGGCTTCGATGTCGTCGTTAACAAGCCCAAAGTTGCAGCTTACCGCGCGCCAGGCGCGCCTCAGTCGGAATTCGCAGCCGAAATGGCAGTCAATGAACTGGCTAAAAAGATCGGAATGGATCCCATTGAATTCCGCCTCAAAAATGCTGCGAAAGAGGGCACGCAGACCATCTACGGACCGAAATTAAAAGTCGTTGGTCTGGAGGCCTGCCTTGAAGCGGCAAAATCATCACCCCATTACACAGCCCCGATTCCAGAAAATGTTGGCCGCGGCTTAGCGGCTGGTTTTTGGTTCAACATTGGCGGGCAGTCCAGCGTGATTATCAATCTTAATCCCGATGGCACAGGCACCATCATCGAGGGGTCGCCCGACATCGGCGGATCGCGTGCGTCGATGCAAATGATGGCTGCAGAGATATTGGGCGTTGCACCCTCTAGCCTCAATCCAATTGTGGCTGATACCGAACACGTCGCCTACAACCAGACCACCGGGGGCAGCCGGACCACCTTTGCCACCGGCATGGCCGTCGTTGAAGCAGCCGAAGACATCGTTGAACAACTCAAAGCGCGCGCAGCGGCGATGTGGAATGTCACCGCCGAGCAGGTCGACTTTAAAGATGGCGTTGCGCAGAACCTGTCAGGGGAGGATCAGTTAACCCTCGCGGAGATTTGCGCTTCAGCTGAAAAAACCGGTGGTCAAATCTCAGGCCGCGCCAATATCAACGCGCGTGGGGCGGGCCCTAGCTTTGCGGTCCATATCTGCGACATCAAAGTAGATAAAGAAACGGGTAAGACCGATGTCGTGCGCTATACGGCCATCCAAGACGCCGGCAAGGCCATTCATCCCAGTTATGTTGAAGGCCAATTTCAAGGCGGGGCGGTGCAGGGCATCGGTTGGGCCTTGAATGAAGAATACGTCTACAGCAAGGATGGCATTATGGAAAATGCCGGGTTCCTCGACTATCGGATCCCACTGGCTTCGGACCTGCCCGAGATCGAGGCCATCATTGTTGAGGTTCCCAATAGTTTTCACCCTTTCGGGGTTCGCGGCGTTGGTGAAACGGGGATTATTCCACCGCTCGCAGCAGTTGGAACAGCCGTTGCCGAGGCCATCGGTCAACCGATCAGTTCGCTACCCTGTTCACCGCCCAAAATTCTAAAACTGCTCATGGCAGCGCGTTAGACTGGATATGGCACGCGTGTACTTCAACGCCTCGCTCGAAAAGCACGCGGGTTGTGTCAGTGTAGCGGTGGCGGCCCAAAATTACCGCGCGTTGCTCGAAGAATTAACCCAAAAGTTACCGCAGTTAACGCAAGAAGTGCTCATGCCATTGGCGCTGGTGATCGATGGGGAGATTGTGCAGGAACCGTTTCTAGCGGATTTTTCTGCCGAAGCGGAGCTGCATTTTATTGAAAAAATCGCAGCAGGGTAATGTCCGCATCCGCTTTATGGGGCGACGTCGCTATCGCTGACGGCGCGTGAGGTATTACCCAATGAATTTAGCAGTAAGTCACCTCAGCGGCGCGGCGGGCATCCCTAAAGCACCCAAAAAAACATCCCGCCATCGAGCGCCCTGTAAACTAACGCTGATCACTCATCATAGGGGAAACCAGGCATTATGATTGACCAAGCGCTCGCGCAAACGCAGTTTGAACATTTATTCAATGCGCCGCCGAGTTTTGCCGTGCGATCCCCTGGGAGAATTAACCTGATTGGGGAACACATTGATTATTGTGGCGGCCTGGTTATGCCGATGGCCATTGCCCAAAGTACGCAGGGTTGGTATCGATTTAGTGGCACCTCCCAAATCCGGATTTACAGTGCGCGCTTTGACACGCTCACCACCTTTAACCCTCATGATGTGATGCAACCGCGGAAAGGCACTTGGGAAGATTACGTCCAGGGCATTCTGAACCTGGGCGCGCATCGGCAAGCAGGATGTGGGTTCGATCTCTGGGTGACCTCAGACCTCCATGCCGGCGGCTTATCGAGTTCCGCTTCCTTCTTAGGGCTCTTGGCCCTCGTGAATCATCATGCCCTAACCGGCGCTCGAATCGAGCTGAGCGATGTCAGTCAGCGGCTAACCTCGGCGTTATTATGCCAGCAAGTCGAAAATCAATTTGTCGGCGTACCCTCTGGAATCATGGACCCAGCGAGCGTTTTACTGGGCGGCTTGATGACTCTTGATTGTCGCACCCTCAAATTCCAGCGTTTGCAAGCCATCCCAGAGACCCATCGACTCGTGATAATGGACACGGGCGTGCCCAGAACCTTGGCCGCATCGGGTTATGCGCAACGGGTCGCGGAAGTCGGCGCGATAGAGACGCTCATTGCGAACCGCGATTCAACCGATAAAACAAGTCGTTATGCAGGGCTTGCAACCTTATCGGACGATAAAATGGCCAAGGTCTTATCCTTACTTGCCTCTGATCCGCTGAAGAACCGTGCGCGCCACATTTTTTCTGAGCAAGCGCGGGTTGTTCAGGCCGCAGTGGCGCTCGAAAGAGCGGACATGGGCGCCCTGGGTCGTTTAATGA
>JABGWC010000253.1 GCA_018645765.1 Gammaproteobacteria bacterium
GAGGTGCTTGATATTGCAACCAATAGCAATCTCATTCCGGTCATTGCGCCCATTGGCACCGGGCCAGAGGGTGAGTCCTTCAATATTAATGCGGATCTTGTCGCGGGCGCGATTGCCTCAGCACTCGGCGCCGAAAAGCTGATCCTGTTGACCAACATCGAAGGCATTCAAGATGCGTCCGGGGCGCTTTTAAGCACGTTGACCGCGGCAGATGTGACAAATTTAATCGATGAAGGCACCATTTCCGGCGGCATGTTGCCAAAAATTCAATGCGCACTCGAGGCAGTTGCAAACGGTGTGACCAGTGCCCACATTATTGACGGCCGCGTTGCCCATGCGGTTCTGTTGGAAGTCCTGACCAACGAGGGTGTCGGCACTAAAATAGAGTCCAACCCGTGAGCACCGTGCCTACCCCAAAAAAGCGAAACCGCCGCGAGGAAATCTTAACCAACCTTGCGCAAATGCTGGAATCCCAGCCCGGTGCGCGGTTAACGACCGCCAAACTTGCCGCCTCTGTTGGGGTATCTGAGGCCGCGCTATACCGCCACTTCCCCAGCAAAGCCAGAATGTTTGAGGCCTTGATCACCTTTGCGGAAGAAACCATTTTCGAGCGTATCACGCTCATTTTGAGCAGCACGGACAACCCAGCCGCGCGCAGCCAGCAAATCACAACGCTCATCCTAACCTTTTGCGAGCGCAACCCAGGCATCACCCGGCTGCTGGCGGGTGACCCTTTAGCCGGCGAAGTGCCAAGGCTTAGACAACGGGCGTCACAATTTTTTGAACGTATCGAAACGCAATTGCGGCAAGTGTTTAGGGCGGCTGACCTTGCGCCGTCTGCGGCAAAAACCCTGAGCCCGGCCAGTGCAGCCCACCTCTTAGCAAGTTTAATTGAAGGTCGGGTCCTGCAATTCGTCAGAAGTGATTTTACGCTGTTGCCAACCCATCGTTTAACCGAGCAGCTGACCTTAATCAGCCAAGCCCTCGACGGATCAAACGCCGCGCTGGATCAGGCCGCCCCATACCGCTCGCGATAGGCTAGCATGCTGGGCAGATCGACCTCCGCCCCAGAGCCTCTTACATACGCAATAATTTCATCAAAACAAACCAAGCTGTAGACCGGGACCTTGAACTCAGCCTGCACTTCCTGGATCGCGCTTTGGCTGCCTTGCTGGCCGCGTTCTTGACGATCAATGGCAACGATCACACCCGCAACCTGTCCGCCCGCTTCGGTGATCAAGTCAATTGATTCCCGAATCGCCGTGCCCGCGGTAATCACGTCATCCACAATGATGACCCGACCGGTCAGATCAGCGCCCACCAGAGAGCCACCCTCACCATGGTCTTTAACTTCTTTCCGGGCATAGGCATACGGCACGGTTTGGTCATAATCTCTTGCCAGCGCAATGGCCGTGGCCGAAACCAGCGGGAGGCCCTTGTAAGGGGGGCCAAAAAGCACATCCATTTCAACCTTTGCCGCCATCAACTTCTCAGCGTAATACGCGCCAAGACGGGACAGGGCGGCCCCATCCCGAAAGAGCCCTGCGTTAAAAAAATAAGGACTGGTTCGCCCTGACTTCAATTCAAAGGCGCCGAACTTTAAAACGCCCTGCGCCAATGCGAATTCAATGAACCCGTTATCTTCGGTTGCACTCAAGACTAGCCTCCCGAACGAACGGCTTTTTGAATGTCGACCAATTGCGCAATGCCGCCGGATGCGAGATCCAATAGCGCGTTTAGCTCTGATCGATCAAAGGGGGCCGCTTCAGCGGTCCCTTGAATTTCAATAAAGCTGCCAGCCTCAGTCATCACCACATTCATATCGGTGTCGTCATTGGCGTCTTCGACATATTCCAAATCCAGCATCGGCTGGCCATCGACAACCCCTACTGACACCGACGCAATATGAGTGGTTTCAATCTTGCTGCGCGTTGGCAACTGATCCAGCGCATCGAATACCGCCACACAGGCACCGGTAATGGATGCGGTGCGGGTTCCGCCATCGGCCTGAATAACGTCGCAATCGACTTTGATCGTGTACTCCCCCATGGTTTCGAGCTTAACGGCGGCTCTCAGAGACCGACCAATCAACCGTTGGATCTCTTGAGTGCGCCCCGACTGCTTACCCCGGGCAGCTTCTCGGCCCATCCGTTCGTGGGTAGAACGTGGCAGCATGCCGTATTCTGCTGTGATCCAACCTTGGCCCTTACCGCGCAGAAATGGCGGCACACCAGACTCCAAGGACGCGGTGCAGATCACTTGGGTGTCACCAAAAGAGACTAAAACCGAGCCTTCTGCGTGCTTATTATATTGCCGAACTATTGAAACGGGCCGAAGCGCATCCAGTTGTCGATTAAGCGTTCTTATAAATGCAGCCATAAATATCCGAAAAGCAAGAGAGGAAATTCCATTATACTGGCTTGAACTCTATAAGCGAGAATGCACACCGATGATCCACAGCATGACAGGTTTTGACCTTTCCGAATTTGACGATCTGTCTTGGGAGCTGCGGTCGGTTAATCACCGTTACCTGGAGCTCAATTTCAAATTACCGGAGGATTGTCGGCACCTCGAGGCCGCGCTCAAGATCCGAGCCAAAGCCCAACTCACCCGAGGTAAGATCGACTGTACGCTCAGACGCACGATCGCCACCCAATCGCAGCTTTTCGTCGATCAGGGGCTCATACAAAACCTTGTGACCGCGATTAAAACCATCGAAAAAGTCAGCAAGAGGGCAATCGATATCAATGGCCTGGACCTCCTAAAATGGCCCGGCGTGCTGGCAAGCGAGCTGTCACGGCCCGATGATGAAGACATTTTAGCGCGTTTTGATACCGCGCTCGGTCGCTTTTCCCAAACCCGCGCCCGCGAGGGCGATGCCACAAGACTCGATATTTTGGAGAAGTTAGCCCACTTAGACACAACGCTTGCCGCACTCAAGCAAGCCACCCCTGAAATCATCCAACGCGCCCAAGCTCGGCTGACAACCCGCTTCGAAGCCTGGGACCTCGCCGCCGATTCAGAGCGCATTCATCAAGAAATCGTCCTCCTTACCAGCAAGGCCGATGTGGGTGAGGAAATCGAACGAATTGATGCGCATATGGCCGAAGTGCGACGCTGTCTGGCAAAAGGCGGCCCCGTTGGTCGACGGCTAGACTTTTTAATGCAAGAACTGAATCGCGAAGCCAACACCCTGTCATCAAAAGCCATCGCCGTCGAATCCACCTTCGGCGCAGTTGACATGAAAGTCGCCATTGAGCAGATGCGCGAACAGATTCAAAACCTTGAATAACCGAGTTGTGGACAAAACTGGGTTCGATTTGCAAGACCAGGGCCCATCTTTTACTATCTCGGCCTCCACACAATCGCTTATAAGTCACCGGCGGCTATGAACTCCAAATCCAATACGACCCGGGGCCAGGTTTTTGTGATCGCGGCCGCATCCGGCACCGGCAAAACAAGCTTGGTCAGCGCCCTACTTTCAGCGCATGCCAACGCTGCGGTCAGCATCTCTCACACCACTCGCGCGCAACGGCCCAACGAAAAAAACGGTATTAATTACTTTTTTGTTGATCGCACCCGTTTTGAAGACCTGATCCAACAGGGCCTTTTTGTTGAACATGCCGAAGTCTTTGACAACCTCTACGGCACCAGTACAGACGAAGTTGAGCGGATCATCAGCACCGGCAAACAGCTCATTCTTGAAATCGATTGGCAAGGCGCGCAGCAGGTCAAAGCTAAATTACCAGACGCCAAACTCATCTTTATTTTGCCGCCCACCCTTGAAACGCTGAAAACCCGTTTATTGGGTCGGGGGCAAGATGATCTCAATACCGTCGAGCAACGCTTCAACGGGGCGCGCGATGAAATCGCGCAATATCACAGCTTCGATTACCTGATCGTCAATGATGATTTTCAGCTTGCGCTCCAGCAACTCGGCGCCATTGTCTTTGAAGACCCAACGCCCTTTGAAATCCAGACCCAGGCTGCCCGACACGCTAACCTGCTGACCGCCCTCACCACCTGACGCGCGCTAGGGCCCTCTTGCCTGCTTGCGGGTTTGGCGATAAACTGCGCGACCCGAGAAGTTGTTGCGCGAAAAACTAGCGCGTCAACCCATCCTAATCAAGGAGAACGCCATGGCTCGCGTCACTGTTGAAGACTGTTTGGAAAACGTAGACAACCGTTTCGAGCTTGTAATGGTCGCAAGCAAGCGCGCCAGACAGATTGCCACCGAAGGCAAAGACCCTTTGGTCGCTGTTGAGAATGATAAGCCCACGGTCCTTGCGCTCCGCGAGATCGCTGATGGCCTAATCGGCCCAGATATCTTGCTTCAAAAGCCGCGGGAAGAGTTCGAACCTATGAGCATGGATCTTCTGGCTGAAACCTTTGAAAAAGACCCGAACCCAGAGTTCTAATTCCCCTATAACCGGGGCTGATTCCGGCCCTTTTTGATCTTTTTTCTGAAGTAATGCCAACGTCTGCATCCAATTGCATGTAATCGTTGGTATAGTCTGTTGATGCAAACCATTGATACCTTCGCAAGCCAGTTGGCCGACTATTTAGAGCCAAATCAGGTCGATCAAGTTGTGCGCGCCTACAACTTCGCTGCAATTGCCCACACCGGCCAGGTGCGAAAATCTGGCGAAGCCTATATCAACCATCCTCTGGCCGTTGCGACCATTTTGTCCGAAATGCGTATGGACCATCAGTGTTTGATGGCGGCCTTACTACACGATGTTATTGAAGACACGGGCGTTGCAAAAGACCAACTCGGATCCGAGTTTGACGAGCAGGTCGCAGAACTCGTCGACGGCGTCAGCAAACTCAGCAGCATGTTCAAATCGCGTGCTGAAGCCCAAGC
>JABGWC010000094.1 GCA_018645765.1 Gammaproteobacteria bacterium
ACTGATGGCTCTGGCGACGGAGCTGACGCTGGATCTTGCGGTACAGGAAGACGGCATCTATCGTCGGCATCGACGACTGATTGCCTTTGATATGGATTCCACCCTCATTGAAACCGAAGTCATTGACGAGCTGGCAAAACACAAGGGTGTGGGGTCTGAAGTTGCTAAAATTACCCACCAAGCGATGTCTGGAGAACTTGATTTCCGGGAAAGTTTGATCCGACGTGTGGCGCTGCTTGAGGGCTTGCCCGAGGCAACCCTCAGTACGGTTGCCGCCCAATTACCACTCACCGAAGGGGTAGAGTCGTTGTTTAAGACGCTGAAGTTACTAGGCTATAAGACGGCGATTTTGTCCGGTGGATTCGATTATTTTGGTCATGCTTTACAGACCCAATTGGGCGTTGATCATGTTTTTGCGAATCGGTTGGAAATGGTTGATGGTTTGCTAACGGGACGTGTTTTGGCCCCTGTGGTGGATGCTGAAGCGAAAGCGCGAATCCTGAGAGCGCTGGCCGAGAAAGAAGGGATCTCGATGGCGCAAACCATTGCGGTGGGCGACGGCGCAAATGATTTAGAAATGCTGGGTGCAGCAGGACTTGGGATTGCGTATCACGCGAAGGACTTGGTTCGAGAGCGGTCTCGGCACGCAATTTCCACCCTTGGGCTGGACAGTATTCTTTATTTGCTGGGCATCAGTGATCGAGACCAGTTTGGCGTGTCCTAGTCCGTTGGCCTCGCCATCGGCTGTACAATCTCGGTAAGATAGCGTTCTGATAGATTAAGCACATTGTAGGTAGAGGGGAGTTATGGCCAATTATTCCACGAACGAATTTAAATCTGGCTTGAAGGTTTTGCTTGAGGGGGATCCCTGCAGCATTGTGGAAAATGAGTTTGTGAAGCCGGGCAAGGGGCAAGCATTCAATCGCGTTCGGCTGAAGAATCTGAAAACAGGGCGGGTCTGGGAGCGGACCTTCAAGTCAGGTGAGAGTCTTGAAGGTGCCGATGTCATGGAATACGAGATGGAATACATGTATTCAGATGGTGAGTATTGGCATTTTATGAAGACCGATGATAGTTACGAGCAGATTGCTGCAGATAAAGAAGCGGTCAGCGAAGGAATACAGTGGTTGAAGGACAATAGCCGGTGTACGGTGACCCTGTGGAATGATGTGCCGATTCTCGTGGTGGCGCCTAATTTTGTCGACTTGGACATCGTTGAAACGGATCCCGGGCTCAAAGGAGATACGGCAACGGGCGGCTCAAAACCGGCAACCTTGTCCACTGGTGCTGTAGTCAAAGTCCCACTTTTTATTAACATCGGTGAATCCATTCGCGTTGACACCCGAACGGGCGAATACCAGGGGCGTAGTAAGAGCGCGTGAGGCGGGTTGGGCAACCGATGCCGACCTGGCCTGTCCTGAAGGCGCGCGCCAAGATGCTTGCCGCCATTCGTCAGTTCTTCGAGGCAAGATCTGTGACGGAGGTGTCAACGCCGTCCCTGAGCCGGTCGGGCACGTTTGATGCGCAGCTGGCTAGCTTTGAAGTCTCGGATCAAACCGATAAATTATTTTTGCAGACCTCGCCAGAATATGCCTTAAAACGCGCTTTAGCGGTCTATGGCGAAGCCATCTTCGAGATTACCCCGGCGTTTCGGCGCGGCGATCAGGGCAGTCAGCACAATCCTGAATTCACCATGCTCGAGTGGTATCGTCCAAGCTTTAGTTTATCGGACCTGATGGCTGAAGTGGTGGGCCTGCTGAATGCCCTGCCTGAGCCCCCCGACATCTGGGGCGCTCGTCGAGCCGATGTGCCCGTCTATTCGTTCCGGGCGGTGTTTGAGGCGCGCTTTGGCGCCAATCCAAACGAAGCAGCCTTGTCGAGCCTTTGGCAGTGGGTGCAAGAAACCGGTGCAGAAGTGACGCATTTGGAGCCTCACGATGATGATCAGTTTCGATCGGATTGTTTGGACTTTTTATTTTTAGAGGTTATTCAACCCAACCTCGCTGACCTTTTTTTCCTAACCGAGTTTCCAAGATGTCAGGCTGCGCTCGCGGAAATTGATCCCGGCACGGATACCGCACAGCGATTTGAGTTGTATTGGCAGGGCACTGAGTTAGCGAACGGTTATCTTGAGCTTCGGGATCCGGCGGCTATTTTGAGTCGGCATGCTTTGATGGCAACTGCTCGAGTCAATCGTGGCCTGCCGAGCATTGCTTTTGATACCGCGTTCGCTGAGGCGAGCGCTTTGATGCCGGCATGCGCGGGCGTTGCGCTTGGAATCGACCGATTGGTGATGGTCTGGTGCCAGGCTAAAACCTTGGCTGAGGTGCAACTATTTCCCTGGCCGAATCACTAGTTGACGAGCGTTTGACCCATCTTGATGGTGCTGCCGGGTGTGACGCACCAATTTTGGTTCGCCTGTGTAATTAAGATCGCGGTCGAGCCCAACAAAAAGCGCCCCGCCTCTTGGCCTTGATCAACCGCCAGCGCCTGCATTGATCGATCGATTGGCTGTTGGGCTTTAAAGGGCTCAGAGTCCCAAAAAGGTTGGATGCCGGCAACAATCATCGCGCCGATGAGAACCAGATAATAATCCCCCGCGCTCGAGGTGATGCGCAGCACAAGGCGCTCGTTTCGGGTGAATAATCCTGGGACGTGGGTGGCGGTTGCCTGATTAACGGAAAAGAGGGCGCCTGGAATATATCGAGCCGTCTGGAGTGCGCCCTGTTGCGGGAAATGCACTCGGTGATAGTCACTCGGTGCCAAGTAAACGGTTAAAAAACTGCCGTTATTAAATGACTCTGGTAGCGCTTCGCCCAGCAACTGCGGGATTGAATAATCGTGGCCTTTGGCCTGAATAGCCCGCTGCTGTTTGATGTCACCTGTCACTGAAACCAGACCGTCGGCGGGCGATACAAGCCTGCCAGTGAGGGGGCGGGCCTCTTTGATTAGGGCTCTCGTAAAAAAATCGTTGAAAGAAACATATTGTTCTGGATCTTTGCGTATTGCCACGGCCCAGTCGATTTTATAAATGCCGTCGAATTGTTTGATAACAAAATTCTTAAGCCAAGGGATCTCGGATCGAGCGACATAGCCAATGCAGCGGGATAATAAATGCTGAGGAATCAGATACTGAAGCAGAATAAAAAGTCGGGTCATAAAGCGGCCAGTTGTGAGTAAGTCGATTGCCCTATGCACCGCAGGTTTTGTGATGAGGGCTTGGTAAAGAATGTAGTCTAACGCAATCCGCGCGATGCATGGATCCTTGTTGCTTGGATTGCTCAGGCTGAGCCGCTGTCCGGTTTAGTCGCCTGTTTTGAGACATAATCAATGAGCGCCGGTGGGTGGCTGGCTCAGCCTCGTATTTTACGTTTGACTCGGGTTAAATAGGGTCATTGGTTAGCAGCCTGACGCTTGGCTCAAACAGGAGATTCTTATGGCGGTAGATTCAGACAATTTGGTATGGATCGACATGGAAATGACAGGTTTGGATCCAGATACAGACCTGGTGTTAGAAATGGCAACCATCATTACCGATTCCCAGCTTAATATTATTGCTGAGGGCCCCTGTTTAACGATTCGTCAAACCGAAGCCCGGATGAATATGATGGATGAGTGGAATACTGAGCATCATGGCGCGTCTGGCTTGACCGCACGCGTCATCGCATCGTCCGTAACCGAGGCGATGGCGGAAGCTGAAACCCTTGCGTTCTTAAAGGATTATGTCGGCCCGCGGGATTCGCCCCTGTGCGGGAATAGTATTGGTCAAGATCGACGGTTTATTGACCGTCACATGCCTGAGCTCGGTCGGTTTTTCCATTATCGAAACCTGGATGTCAGTGCGATAAAGGTGCTGGTGATGCGCTGGAAGCCAGAAGTTATGGATTTAGTCATTAAGCAAGGCAAGCACCGTGCTCTGGATGATATTCGCGAATCTATTGATGAGCTGAAGGTCTATCGAGAGCATGTCTTTAAGATATAGGGCCAGGGGTGCTCGCATCACGTTTTGAAGTTTGTTGCTGAATGGCCCAGTCAATGTGCTCTTGCACCATGGGGTTGGTTGTCGAACGTTTAGCCTGAAGGCTTGCCAGGATTTCTGGATCATAGTCAGCATTGCCAAGCGCCACGCTGATATTCCGCAACCAGCCTGAGTAACCTGTTCTTCGGATCGCCGAGCCTTCGGTTTTTTCTAAGAAGGTGGCTTCGCTCCAGGCGAAGAGGGTCGTTAACGCGGCCTGCTCAAAGTCTGGTCTTGGTTTGAAAACGGGGTCAACCTTCGTTGCCGCAAACTTGTTCCAAGGGCAAACCATCTGGCAATCGTCACAGCCAAATATCCGATTGCCCATGGCGACCCTCAGCGGCTCTGGGATTGCGGCTTTGGATTCAATCGTTAGATAAGAAATACACCGTTTGGCATCTAACTCAAAGGGCCCAACAAAGGCCTTGGTGGGACAAACATCCAGACACCGGGTGCAGCTGCCGCAATGGTTGGCTGAGGGTTCAGATGGGGCGCTAAATGGCAGATTGGTGAGCAACTCGCCAATAAAAAACCAGGACCCGCGGTTCTGGTTGAGCAGTAGGGTATTTTTTCCGATCCAACCTAATCCAGATTGCTCGGCAAAGCGTTTTTCAAGAATGGGCGCTGAATCCGTGCAGGCCCGGGTCACACAATCAGTCATACCGAGGGCCGTCGCTGCTTCATTGATTTGGGTTGCAAGCTGGGTCAGACGTCGGCGAATGACTTTATGGTAATCCCGACCGAGTGCATAGCGGGCGATGTAGGCTCTGCTCGGTGCGGCAAGAGTGTCCTCAATTTTTGTCATCTCTGAGGCCGGCAAATAGTCCATTCGCACGGTAATTGCGCTGAGGGATCCCGGCAATAATCCGACTGGGTCGACCCGCAGATCGACATTGCGCGCAAGGTAACTCATGCTGCCGTGATGGTTATTGCTCAGCCACTTTAATAGGTGTGACTCATGATCACTTCGATCGAGTTTGACAAATCCGGTTGCTGAAAAGCCCAGGGCCTCGGCCCATTCTGGAATCTTATTTTTAAGGGCTTGCAATGACATCAATATTTTCCCAGTGGTGCCTGTCGGTTTGGCTATAATGGCGCTGTTCAGGGCACGAGGGTCATTATGACAGCGTTAAAGCTTTACCCGGCCTCGGTCATTAAAGAAATTGATCGACAATACTCGCAGGTTTATGGCATATCCAGTTTTCAGTTGATGAAATTGGCTGCGCGACGCGTTGTTGAGGTGATCTTGGCCCGCTACAGCGATAGTAAAAGGGCCCAGGTTTTTTGTGGATCTGGGAATAATGCAGGCGACGGCTTTTTGATCGCAGCGGGTTTGGCGGATCGTGGCTGGTTGGTTCAGGTTGCGCTTGTTGGCGACACGGAGAAGTTGTCTGGTGCGTCGCGCGAAGCGCTCGCAGTTTGTCAAAATAGCCAGGCAATCGTTCAGGGGTTTGAAGGATCTGTCCTGGATGGCGCCGTATTGGTTGACGCCTTATTGGGCCTTGGCATTCACGGTAAGATTCAGTCAGCGTATTGCTCGGCCATCATGGCAATAAATGCTGATAGCGGTCCTGTGGTCGCGGTTGACCTGCCGTCTGGTCTGCAGCCTGACTCGGGAGATGTGGGGTCGGCCTGCGTTCGGGCCTCGATCACCGTGACCTTCTTCGCGCGAAAGATCGGGTTGTACAGTCAGGATGGCCCGGATTACGTCGGCGAGGTCATCCTGGCTGATCTGGGTCTGCCGGAGGCCTTACTGGCCGAACACGCTGATAAGGCGCTGCGGGTTCTGGACGCGCCAACGTTACCGCCACGTCAAAATAAAGCGCACAAGGGACATTTTGGACATCTGCTGGTGGTGGCGGGTAACACGGGCTTCGGCGGCGCGGGCCTTTTAGCCTGTGAGGCGGCCCTGCGTAGTGGTGCGGGCCTAGTGTCTGTTGTCAGCCGCGAGGCGCATCGGTCTGGATTTTTAGCGCGATGTCCTGAGGTGATGTTTCGGGGCGCCAATGAAACCGATGACATAACCGACTTACTCGGTCGTGTCCAGGCCGTGGTGCTGGGGCCCGGCCTAGGCCAGGACGCGTGGGCTCAGAACCTGTTTCGACAAGTCATTGCCGCTCGCAAACCGCTTGTCCTGGATGCCGATGGCCTAAACCTTCTGGCTCAGGCGCCGGTCCTCTTGCTTGATTGCATCATGACGCCACACCCCTTGGAGGCCGCAAGGTTACTCCGTCGCGATCAGGTCGACTCGGACCGCTTAGCCGTCGCGCGCCAACTGCAGTCTGAGTACGGTGCTGTGGTGGTGCTCAAAGGGGCCGCAACGCTTGTCGCATCGGATGCGGGTATTACGATCAATGTCTTGGGCGAGCCGGCAATGGCAACGGCTGGGATGGGCGACGTGCTATCAGGGCTGCTGGGTGCTTTGCTTGCTCAGGGGCAACCGCTGAGGCGCGCTGCCGAACTGGGGGTTGCCCATCACGGACGGGCCGCTCGGATGGCGACCGTTCAACAGGGCGAAGTGGGCTTGCTCGCGCGAGATGTGGTGATGCAAGTCGGTCGTTCGCTATCGGGAATGCCTTTATGAGCTGGCTGCTCAACTCGGAGAAAGCGACCGAGCAATTCGGTGCGCGCTTGGTGAATGTGCTCGAAGGATCCGGAATTGTTTTTCTGTCAGGTGACCTGGGCGCAGGTAAGACCACCCTTTGCCGAGGTGTGTTGCGGGCCTTGGATTATACCGGGGCCGTTAAAAGCCCGACCTTTACGCTGGTCGAGCCCTATGAGTTGCCAGGACATTCGGTCTACCACTTCGACCTGTACAGACTCAGTGATCCAGACGAGTTAAACTATTTAGGCGTTGATGAGTATTTTACAAGCCAAGCGCTGTGTTTAATTGAATGGTCAGAGAAAGGACTCGGGCTATTACCTAAGCCGGATCTGGAGATTGAAATGCGGGTCATTGGAGATACCAGCCGCCGCTTGTTTGTGCAGTCAGGCTCAGACAAAGGCGAGCGTGCGCTCGCAAGGTTGCCGGCATGACAGCAAATTGGCGGCTGCGCGCGTTTGGGTCCTGGGGCCTTCGACGATTCTGCGGCTTAATGGTGACGTGGCTCTTGGCATCTGCAGCATTGGCGAGCCCGACCATTAACAGCATCAGGCTCCACGCCTCACCAGAAAAGACCCGATTGGTGTTCGATGTTAGCGAACCCTTAGACCACACTTTGTTTGTCCTTGAAAACCCACTGCGCTTAGTGATCGATCTGCCAGGCTCGAGATTGGACAAATCGGTACGCCGACAATCGGTTGCGTCGACACGCTTTACTGGCACGGCCGTCACCGACATTCGGTTTTCATCGGTCAAGCAAGCGGACTTGCGAGTTGTGTTGGATCTATCTGAGTCGGTTAAACCGAGAAGCTTTTTGTTGAACCCAATTGCCCAATATGGTGATCGGTTGGTGATCGATTTGTTTCCAACACTGACGGTCCAATCGTCCCCCGCGACCGAACCAAAAATTGAGCAACGGCTAAGAGACATCATTGTTGCGATTGATCCGGGTCACGGCGGTGATGACCCAGGCGCCATTGGACCCGGAAAAACCTATGAAAAAACGGTGGTATTGGCGATCGCAAAACGGCTTGCTGATCGGTTCAATGCCGAACCGGGTTTTAAAGCGGTCTTAACCCGCGGCGGGGACTACTACGTTGCGCATCGCACCCGAACGCAGCTTGCACGAGACAATCAAGCGGATGTGTTCATCTCGATCCACGCTGATGCCTGGAAAACGGCCTCTGCCAGCGGGGCATCGGTCTTTGCGATTTCTCAGCGGGGCGCGACCAGCGAAACCGCTCGTTGGATTGCCGAAAAAGAAAACCGGGCAGATCTAATTGGTGGTGTCGGCAGCGTGAGTCTGGATGATAAAGATGATGTGTTGGCGGGCGTGCTGCTGGATCTCTCGATGACTGCGAGTTTGAGCGCAAGTTTAGAAATGGGTGCGGAGGTGATCAAGTCGATCGCGCCAATTAATAAGTTGCACAAGGCAAACGTTGAGCAAGCCTCCTTTATCGTTCTAAAGTCACCTGATATCCCCTCAATCTTGGTTGAAACTGGGTTCATCTCAAACCCGGGAGAGGCTAAAAAATTACGGACTGCGGTCCATCAGAAGAAAATGGCTGGAGCAATATTTAAGGGTGTTTCAACGTATTTTCAAAAAACGCCGCCCGAGGGCACCCTTTTGGCTCAGCGGGTTTCACAATCGCCACGTGTGATGGCCTATAAAATAAAATCCGGGGATACCTTGTCTGAGATAGCGCAGCGATATCGGGTGTCTCAAGGCGCTTTAAAGACTTTGAATGCCCTAACGTCCGACCGTCTTAAGGTTGGGCAGGTTTTGAAAATTCCGGAGCGCTCGTGAAACGAATCCAACTATTATCCAGTCGATTAGCCAATCAGATTGCCGCCGGGGAAGTGGTTGAGCGCCCAGCATCGGTTGTGAAAGAGCTCGTTGAAAATGCGATTGATGCGGGCGCCTCGAGAATCGATTTAGTGCTTGAAGCTGGTGGCAGCCAACTCATTCGTGTTCGGGATAATGGCCGCGGCATTGCGCAGGACGATTTGGCGCTGGCTCTGTCACGGCATGCCACCTCAAAGATATTTACGGAGTCAGATCTTGAGGGTATTCGCTCGTTGGGTTTCCGGGGGGAGGCATTGGCCTCAATCGCCTCGGTTTCTAAATTGGTGATGACCTCGAATGCAACCACTGAAAAGTCAGGGTATGCGGTACAGGTTCACGGCGAAGATATGAACTCTGAGGTCATCCCCGCGCCGCATCCTCAGGGGACGACGGTTGAAGTTAGGGATTTATTTTTCAATACACCAGCCCGTAGAAAGTTTCTGAGAGCTGAAAAAACTGAGTTAGGTCGAATTGACGATGTGATTCGAAAAATGACGCTAAGCCATCCGGCAGTTGCGATTATGGTGACCCACAATGGAAAGGTTTATCGTCAGTTTCAGGCGGCGAGAGCGATTGAGGATCAACACCATCGGATTAAGGCGGTTTTTGGTCAGAGTTTTTTAGATCAAGCGCTGTATTTTGAGGAACAGATTGGGTCGATGCAGCTAAAGGGCTGGATTTCGCTCCCCACGTATTCTCGGAGTCAGGCTGACCAGCAGTATTTTTTTGTGAACGATCGCTGCATTCGGGACAAGGTCTGCAGTCACGCGGTGCGGCAGGGTTATAAGGATGTGCTCTTTCATGGCAGGCATCCTGTGTACGCCATATTTTTGAATCTTGATCCGAATTTGGTTGATGTGAATGTCCACCCAACCAAGCATGAAGTCCGCTTTCGGGAGAGCCGTGGCGTTCATGATCTGATTTATCGGACGATCCACCAGGTGCTGGCCTCCGTGCGGCCAGAAGGCCAAAGCGGACCCAACCAAGTGCTGGAGCCTGGATTTGACGGCGAGCAATCACCGCTCGGATCGTTTGATCCGGGTTATGTGCAGCGCAATATGGCCTTTACCAATCGCCAGAATCAGTCCGCGGGATTCTTTGGTTTGTCGCAGTCGCCCAGTCAGATGCCGAGTAACTGGACGGGAACCACCGTTGGGTTGGATGCGGGCCAGGATGATGGCGCCTTGATTCCGCCTTTGGGCTATGCCCTCGGCCAATTACACGGCGTCTATATCCTTGCTCAAAATATTAATGGGTTGGTTGCGGTTGACATGCATGCGGCTCATGAACGGATCACTTATGAGCGCTTAAAGCGGGCGATGGATGCAGACGGTCTGAAAACCCAGCCCCTACTTGTTCCGGTTAGCCTCGCGTTGAGTGCGCGCGAAGTGGCATTGATCACGGATCGTTCCAAAGAACTCACTGAAATTGGACTCCAGCTTGAGGTTGTTTCTGAGGAGAGCGTGATTATTCGTGGGGTTCCGTCCATGCTGAGCCGAGACAATCCAGAGCAGTTGGTGCGAGACGTTTTATCGGATTTTCTCGAGTTTGGTTCCAGCAATCGAATTAATGATGGTCGGGATGAATTATTGTCGACGATGGCCTGCCATGGCTCTGTGCGCGCCAATCGGAAACTGTCGATCCCAGAGATGAATGCGTTGTTGCGGGATATGGAAGAGACCGAGCGTAGCGGGCAGTGCAATCATGGTCGTCCGACCTGGTTTCAGCTGACGCTTTCCGAACTGGATAGTTTATTTATGAGAGGTCAATAAGCTTGACCCAAGCCTTAGTAATTACTGGGCCGACTGCATCGGGTAAGTCAGCGCTTGCTTACGCATTGGCTGATCGGTTCAATCTTGAAGTTATTACCGTCGATTCGGCTCAGGTTTATACCGATATGGATATTGGTACGGCAAAACCCGATGCCGCCCAGCAGGCATTGGTACGGCATCATTTGCTGGATATTCGAGCGCCTACGGACCCCTACACGACCTTTGATTTTTGTCAGGATGCCCGACGCGCAATCGCCGACACCCGGTCAAGGGGTCGTTTGCCGGTTCTGGTGGGTGGCACCATGTTGTATTTGAAAGCCCTACGAGATGGGATCGCAGACTTGCCGGAAGCTAACCCGGCGGTCCGCCTTGAGATCCTTGAGGCCGCTGAAGCCAATGGTTGGTCCTGGCTGCATGAGGAGCTGAGGCGGATCGATCCTGAGGCCGCTTTGAGAATCAAACCAACCGATCGTCAGCGGCTTCAGCGGGCGCTTGAGGTCGAGCGCCTGACCGGTCGAACCTTGACATCGCTCCAGGCGCAAGGTCAGGTCGGTCTTGGCACAAGCCTCACTGAAGTTGCGATTATGCCCGAGTCTCGAGCGCAACTTCATCAGCGAATTAAAACCCGCTTTGATGAAATGCTGAATCAGGGACTGGTCACAGAGGTTGAGCATTTGCGCGAGAAGTACGCGTTGCATGACGCGTTGCCGGCTATGAAAGCGGTCGGTTATCGTCAGGTTTGGCAGTTCTTAGAAGGCGATCTTGGTTTCGATCAAATGCGGGAAAAAGGCATTATCGCAACCCGGCAGTTAGCCAAGCGCCAGTTCACGTGGCTGCGGTCGTTTGAGACGGTCAAAAAAATATCGATGCCATCGCTCGATGCGCTCTTGAAAATCGATGCAGTCGCCAACATATTGATCAAAGCACAGTAAGGAAGCAGTGCGCCGACGCTGTTGGCATATTGAGATTTTCCGAACAGAGCGGTAGGTAAGCTAAGCTCGAGCAAGCGCGATCGGTGTCCATTAAGCTCTGTGACCCTATCGTTAACACGATGAATACGTTGGATTTCCAGCGTTTGCAAGGAATTAGGAGCGATTATGTCCAAAGGTCAGTCTCTACAAGACCCATTTTTAAACGCGCTGAGGAAGGAGCGAATCCCGGTTTCGATCTTTTTGGTCAGTGGGATTAAACTGCAGGGGCAAATTGAGTCGTTTGATCAATTTGTAATTTTGTTGCGAAACACGGTGAATCAAATGATTTACAAGTCAGCAATCTCAACGGTTGTGCCTTCGCGAGCGGTTAACCTCGATTATGATGATCCTGTGGAGACGCTCGATTAAAGACCCAGGCTGCTGTTATGTTTTTTGATCGGCCCGCGCCTGGTTCAAAGGCGATGCTTGTCTTCATTCGGAACAAGACCTCTGATCTTGCGACGCACGAGGAGGTGGAAGAGCTGGCGCGGTCGGCCGGCATGGCGGTCGTCGGGTTGATTGAGAGCGCGCGCCGGGATCCGCATCCAAAAACGATGGTGGGGTCTGGCAAGGTCGATGAAATAAAGGTGGCGGCGGAAGCTGCCGGTGCCAATCTGGTCCTGTTCAGCGAAGACCTGTCGTCGACTCAAGAACGTAACCTTGAAGGCGCTTTGGACCTGCGGGTGTTGGGTCGAACGGGGCTCATCTTAGAAATTTTTGCGCAGCGAGCTCGAACCCATGAGGGTAAGCTTCAGGTCGAGTTGGCACAATTGGAGCATAGCGCGTCCCGCTTAGTGCGAGGCTGGACCCATCTTGATCGCCAGCGAGGCGGCGCAGGCGCGGGGCTTGGCGGTGCGGGAGAAACGCAATTAGAAGCGGATCAACGGCTGCTGGCCGCGCGTAATAAAAAAATTAAAGAACGATTGGAGCGCGTTCAGCGCCAAAGACATCAAAGCCGTCGCGCGCGCGCACGATCGGAAACCGCAACCGTTGCCCTTGCGGGCTACACGAATGCGGGTAAATCGACCCTGTTTAATCGGCTTACCCAGTCGGCAGTGCATGCGGCAGATCAGTTGTTCGCAACGCTGGATCCAACCCTTCGACAAATTAACCTACCGCTCACCGGAAAAGCCGTTATCTCCGATACAGTGGGGTTTATTCGAGCGCTTCCCCATGGTTTGGTTGAGTCCTTTAAGGCAACGCTTGAAGAGGTCACCGAGGCCACCTTGATCCTGCATGTGGTGGACGCGTCAGCAGGTGAAAAGCAAGAACGTATGGATGCCGTGAATGGAGTTCTGGGTGAAATTGGCGCAAGAGACGTGCCCCAACTCTTAGTCTTAAATAAATCCGATATACAAGGGGTGACCGGGACGCTGGTGCGACGAGATGCGGCAGGTAAGCCCTATTCCGTTCAAGTCTCCTCGCTGACCGGGGTTGGATTGCCCGAGCTTTTATCCTGTATCGATGAGTTAATTTCAGACGATGTGGTGACAACGGTCCTCACGCTCAAGCCGGAGCAAGGTATGATTCGCGCGAAATGCTTTGAACTCGCCTCGGTTATTGAGGAGGTCATGGATGAAAATGGCACGATCGCGATGCACCTTCGTATAGAAAAGAAGAATTTGGCAAGGCTGAATGCGGCGTTAACTGCGATGAAAGCAGGTTAAGCAATGCAACTTGATGCAATAAGTGGGAAGATAAACAAAATCTCAGGATTTGGAGAAAACTATGGCGTGGAATGAACCCGGTAACAATGGTGAGAAAGACCCTTGGGGCAGCCGACAAGACCAGGGGCCGCCTGATTTAGATGAGGCGTTTAAGAAACTTAAAGACAATTTAGGCGGCATGTTCGGCGGCGGAAGCGGCGCTGGCGGGGCCTCTGCTGGTGGGGGTGGCTTGAAATCGTCCCTGGTTGCGATTGTGCTGGGGGTGCTCGTCATTGGTTATGGCTTTATGGGCGTTTACACACTGGATGAACAAGAACGCGGCGTTGTGCTTCGATTTGGTAAGGTCCAAGAAGCGGTTGTCATGCCCGGTCTGAGTTGGTACCCGCCAATTGTAGATCAAGTGATTATTCACAATACCTCGAGAGTGCGTTCGCATCCGCACGATTCGGAAATGCTGACCGAAGACGAAAACATTGTGAAGGTTAAGCTCACGGTGCAATACGTCATTGACAATGTGAAAGACTATGCGTTGCAAGTTCGAGAGCCAGAAAAAAGCCTGCATCAGTCCACCGAAAGCGCGGTTCGGCACGTGGTGGGCAGCACGGAAATGGATGAGGTCCTAACCGAAGGTCGTGCCGTGATGGGGGATGAAATTAAAATCCGAATCCAGAATTATATGAACACCTATGGCACAGGGATCTTTGTGACACAGGTTAACGTTGATGAGACTGCGCCACCGGACGCGGTCCGGGAAGCGTTTGATGAAGTGATTCGAGCGCGAGAAGACGAAGTTCGGGTCCGTAACGAAGCAGATGCCTATGCTAACCAGGTAATACCGGAGGCGCGAGGTGAGGCGCAACGGTATCTTGAGGAGTCTGAAGGTTATCGGCAGCGTGTTGTAGCGCAGGCAAACGGTGAAGCCCAGCGGTTTAGCAAGCTCTACGTCGAATACAAAGCCGCCCCAGAAGTGACTCGGGAGCGCATGTATCTCGACACTATGGAAGCCGTTATGTCGAATGCGTCGAAGGTTATGATCGATGTTGAAGGTGGTAATAACATGATGTACCTGCCACTTGACCGGATGATGCAGCAAGCAGGCGCTGTGTCCAGACTCAATGGCGGTATGGCCGGATCGGACTCGATCTCCCAACGCCCGCAAGATAACACCTCCGTTCGAACCCGTCGGGATCGACAGTAAAACCTTAGGAGAGACACCATGTCGAATCGTTTAGCAGTCGTTATCGTTTTCGTGGCCGGCCTACTGTTTGTCGGCTCTAATTCTATTTATATCCTCAATGAGATGGAGCGCGGGGTTTTATTGCGGGTGGGGGCGGTCGTGAATTCCGATATCTCAACGGGCATCCATTTGAAACTGCCGTTTATCGAGGAAGTAAGAGCCTTTGATGGTCGGGTGCTCACGGTCGATGCGCCAGCCGAGCGGTTCTTGACCCTGGAAAAAAAGGCATTGATTGTTGACTCGTTTGCCAAGTTCAGAATCAAGAAAGTTGAAAAATATTACACGGCAACATCCGGTGACCAGCGTCGGGCCGAAGAGCTGTTGAAGCAACGAATTAATAATGGTTTGCGAAACGAGATCAGCAAGCGCACCTTGCATGAAGTCGTGTCTGGGCAGCGGGATGAGTTAATGATCGACTTAGTGGCCAGCCTGAACGAAGTGGCGAATCAGGAACTCGGGGTCGAAGTGGTTGACGTTCGTGTGAAGCGGATTGATCTACCGCAAGAGGTAAGTCAATCGGTTTATAATCGAATGAATACCGAACGGGATATTGAAGCCAAAGAACATCGGGCAAAGGGCCAAGAGCTGGCGGTCGGTATTCGAGCGGACGCGGATCGGCAGCGGGAAGTCATTTTAGCTGAGGCCTATGGCCAAGCTGAGGTAGTTCGCGGTGAAGGCGATGCGGAAGCGGCTGGAACGTATGCCAAGGCCTTTAACGAAGATAAAGAGTTCTACAAGTTTTATCGCAGCATGGCGGCGTATAAGCGCACCTTTGCGCAAAAGAGCGATATGCTTATTTTGGATCCCAACAGCGACTTCTTTAAATATTTGAACAACAGTACCCGAGAAAAATGACCATAGCCCTCGGCTTGTAGGCAGATAAGGCTTGTCAGCAGATGACGCTAGACCACCTTTGGATCGCGCTTTGTCTGGTATTGGTTATTGAGGGCCTGATGCCGTTTGCGTCACCTAAGGCTTGGAAGGCAATGGTGATGCAGGCTCAAGGACTCGATGAACGATTGCTTAGAATATACGGTTTGGTATTGATGGTGCTCGGCACCTTGATGCTGTACTGGTTGAACGGTTAGGAAGTAAAGGCGTTATGACCATAGAGCACTGGCTTCTCCCAGATGGTGTCGAAGACATCTTGCCTGAGACCGCGAGCAAGATAGAGCAAGGTCGCAGGATTCTGTTGGACCTCTTCCGTAGCTGGGGATATGAGTACATCATTCCGCCGAAGCTCGAGTATTTGGAATCGCTGCTGACCGGTACCGGGCGCGATCTTGATCTTAAAACCTTCAAAGTGATCGATCAGCTATCAGGTCGGATGATGGGTCTGCCGGCAGACTTGACCCCTCAGGCGGCACGGATCGATGCACACAGCTTGGGCCAAGATGCGGTGACTCGCCTTTGCTATGCGGATTTTGTTTTGCAGAGTCGACCGGCGCACATGCTGGCATCGCGTAGTCCCCTGAAAGTCGGGGCTGAACTCTTTGGTGAACCAAGCCTTGCAGGGGACGTAGAGATCATCAGCTTGATGATTGAGGCACTGAATCAATTGGGCATGCAATCGGTTCAGCTTGAATTGGGCGACGTAAGATTTTTTAGAGCGCTGATGGCCGAGACAGCGTTGCCAGAACCCGTTCAGGCGCAATTCTTTGATTTGGTTCAAAAAAAAGCGCACGACGAATTGGCGGAGATGACCCAGAGGCACGCGCTGCCCGAGACGCTTGCTGAATTGATCTGTGAGCTGCCGATGATGGCCGGTGACAGCCGAATCCTTGATCAAGTCAAAGACAAATTCAAAGATTGGCCAGGACTCGTTGTTGCGATCGATGACTTGGCTTATCTCAGCGCACTGATCAGCGCCCGAAATCAAAATGTGCAAGTGAGCTTTGACCTATCGGAATTGCGCGGGCTGCACTACCACACGGGCATGGTTTTTTCCGTGTTTCTCCGGCAGTCGGGTCAGAGCGTGGCTCGGGGCGGCCGCTACGACAACATCGGCGCTGTGTTCGGTCGGGCGCGTCCTGCCACAGGATTTGATATCGAACTGCTGATGATCAGCGAAACCATTCCAACCGTGCCGGTTGCCAGGCGTGTCCATGTGGTTGCCCATGCCGATGGCAATCTGCAAAAACAGTGGCAAATGTGTGAACAGCTGCGAGCCTCTGGAGATGTTGTGCTTGAAGGGGAAGCGATAAAATCTATCGGCGATTTGGATCTGGTTTGGCTGGCAGACGAGTGGCAACTTAGAGAGATTACAAGTGAATGAATCGTGGCCGATTGGATAAGAGATAAGGACATCATGACAAACAAGAATTTAGTGGTGATCGGAACCCATTGGGGTGATGAGGGGAAAGGCAAAATTGTTGACCTGCTCACCGAGTCCGTCACCGCCGTTGTGCGCTTTCAAGGAGGGCATAATGCCGGCCATACCCTTGTCGTGGAAGGTAAAAAAACGGTCTTGCATCTAATACCCTCTGGGATTCTGCACCCCAACGTGCGCTGCTTTATTGGTAATGGAGTAGTCCTCTCTATTCCTGACTTATTAAAAGAAATTCAAGGGCTTGAGGCAGCAGGGGTCGCTGTTCGGGATCGATTGATGATCAGTTTGGATTGCCCCATTATCATGCCGTATCACGTGGCCCTCGACCAAAGCGTTGAGCAGCGTCGGGGTAATCAAAAAATTGGCACCACTGGGCGAGGTATTGGTCCGGCTTATGAAGATAAAGTAGGCCGTCGTGGCATTCGGCTTCGGGACTTGCTCGATGAAGAACAGCTTACCTTTAAGTTAGAGGAGCTCTTGCACCAGCATAATTTCATGCTCGAGCAATACTACGGCACAGAACCCGTGACACTGCAGGCCTGTCTGGCAGCAAGTTATGACTTCCTGGCGGAATTAAAGCCGATGATGGGCGATGTTTTGAGTACCCTCGCCAGCTATCGGAAGACTGAAGCGAGCGTGTTGTTCGAAGGCGCTCAAGGGGCCCTACTCGACATTGATCATGGCACCTACCCTTTTGTGACCTCATCGAATACCACAGCCGGAGCAATCAGTAGCGGATGCGGGGTGGGCCCGCGCTATCTCGACTATATCCTCGGCATCACCAAAGCCTACACGACACGTGTGGGTGAAGGACCTTTCCCAACGGAACTAAAGGATGATGTTGGCCTACATCTTGCCGAGAAGGGGCATGAGTTTGGCGCGACAACCGGCAGACCCCGTCGCTGTGGCTGGCTGGACGTCTACGCATTGCAAAGGGTGGTGGAGATGAATAGTTTAACCGGGCTCTGCATCACCAAGCTGGACGTGCTGGATGGTTTGAAGGAAATCGCATTATGTACGGACTACGAAGTTGATGCCTCGGGCAATATAACGCCGGTTTACGAGATGATGCCGGGGTGGGAGACCCCCACCGAGTCCGTGAAGTCGTTTACCGAATTGCCTGAAAATGCAAGGGCTTACTTAGCGCGCATTGAAGTCCTGTGCGGTATTCCGATTGATATCATCTCAACCGGACCGGATCGGTCAGAAACCATTATTAAGCGGTCGTTGATTTAGGACGCACAATCAGGGCGGTGCGTCCGTTTGCGCTGCCTTATCGGGTCGGCCCACAATGTGCTCGTTCGATCAAGACTTCATCAAAAGGGAGTGGGATGTTTAGCACGATAAAGGATATGCCTGATCTTGGGTTTGGGTTGTGGAAAATCCCCCAGGACCGGTGCGCAGATGTTGTTTTTGAAGCGGTAAAAGCAGGCTATCGCCATTTTGATTCTGCAGCGGATTATGGCAATGAGGCGCAGGTGGGCGAAGGCCTTGCCCGGGCACTGGCTGCTGGGTTGTGCAAACGCGCTGATCTGTGGATTACCTCTAAACTTTGGAACACCTACCATCATCCAGACCATGTTCCGATGGCGCTTGATCGGACATTGCGCGATTTGCAGTTAGATTATTTGGATTTGTACTTGATTCATTTCCCAATTGCACTGGCGTTTGTGCCCTTCGAGACGCGCTACCCACCTGAATGGATCGAGGACCCTGACGCAGCTGAACCCATAATGCGCCTTGCGCAAGTGCCTTTGCAGGACACTTGGGAGGCAATGTCGCAGCTCAAGGCTTCTGGTCGGGTCGGCCATATTGGTGTCTGTAATTATAACTCGGGTTTGCTTCAAGACCTGATGAACTATGCGGTAACGCCTCCGGAAGTGTTGCAGTTGGAAGCCCATCCTTATTTAACCCAAGAACGGATGATTCGCTTCGCGCAACAAAAGGGCTTGGCGGTTTCGGCCTTTTCACCGCTTGGTGCGACGTCGTATTTAGAATTGGATATGGC
>JABGWC010000156.1 GCA_018645765.1 Gammaproteobacteria bacterium
AATGGCGAGATCATATGGCGCAATGCTTGATGGCCTGCTCAATCGATACCGTTATTTTTTCTCATTTTGTCGCCATCAATGCGATGGTTTCCTACGCCACCCAACGCGACGAGGTCCTGGTTTGCCGCCCAGATAATGGCAGCATTACCCTCTTCGAGGTTCAATCTTCAGGCATTACCTTGATTGATCGGGGCAGTGAAGCCACAACCCACATCAACTAAACACCCTGCAGAATGACTTTTGGTCAGGCTAGCCGTTTTATTTCGGGAAGGGCACGCCGATTCGGTGCCCAGATAACCGCATCGAGATATTGGCCATAACATCCCAAGGCTCACCTGGCTCGACGCCTTTGACAATGGTATCAACCGCGCGCACCGCCCCATGAATGGCTTGAAGCTCATCGAGGCTGAGACGCTGGATCACGCGACTGATTAAGGCCTTGCGCTTAGGCCAAATACGCGCGCTCTGCAGCGCCGCCTCCAAGGTGCCGGCCTGCGCTTGCGCTTTGATCCCAATCAACGTGCGAAGTTCTCGCGTCAAGACGCCAGTGACCAACAACACCTCGGTGCCTTCAGCCTGCAAGCCATTAAGGACGCGCAAACAGCGGCCCGCCTTCCCTGCAAGGGCTGCATCCAGCCACTGATAGACATCATAGCGCGCATGATCGCCAACGGTTGCTTGCACCATATCAAGACTGATTTCGGTGGCCGGCGCCGACAGGATCAATCGATCGACTTCCTGAACAGCCGCCAACAAGTTGCCTTCCACCCGAGCCGATAACGCAAGCACGGCATCCCGGGCAATGCGAAAGCCCTTGCCTTTAAACCGGCTTTCAATCCACCGCGGCAAATCTTTTGACTCAATCGGCCACACCTGAACCAGCACCCCAACGGCCTCAAGCGCCTTAAACCATTTAGATTTCTGAACGCTTGCGTCTGCCTTTGGTAGACTCAAAAGCACCACTAAATCCTCGCCAACGCTTGCAAGATCTAGAAGCGCTTTCGCCGCCTTTTCTGGCTGTTTTGCCGCGTTCAGACGGACTTCAATCAATTTCTTGTCGGCAAATAAAGACAGGCTATTCGCACTGTAGTGAAGCTCTTGCCAGTCAAAACCCGGCTCGACATGAAACAAATCTCGTTCGACAAAGCCCGCCGAACGGGCGTCAGCACGAATCTGATCGCACACTTCCTGACGCAGCAAGGGTTCATCCCCAGAGATCAGATAGACCCTCGCAAGCCCTTTTTTGAGTTCTGCCGCCAATTTTTCGGGATAGATTTTCATTTTCGGAACTGCTGGTATTTCACGCGGTGACCCAGGAATTCAGTCATTTTGACCCGTCCGCATCGAGCCAAGGCTGTATTCGGTCGCGCAATTGACTTGCTAGTTCAGCACGCAATTGCGCCAGACGAGCCCTTTCCGTTTCGCTGGCGGCAACCAAGCGTTGATTGTGTCTTGTCAGCTGCGCGTTCGCCGTGACGCGCTCGGCATCAACCAGCCGTTCCTCCTGGTTGTTCTTGAGCGAAAATACCCACTGCAATGTGACGTCAAACTCGGTTGCTTCATCAAACGCCGCCGCCGCGATTGGGTACTTTAAGTAAATTTCCTCATGAAGGATTAACGATAGCGGCGCCGCGTCCGTCACCCCGCCGGCCCCACCTGGCGCTTGTTCCAGCAAGCGCCGCACGGCCGAATCGATGCCTTCCGACACCGACACCTCAACCGTTTGCAAGGACACAGGTGGACTCAGCTGGTAGCCGCAGCCCGCGAGCAGGAACAATACAATCCCTTGGCAACCAGCCCAGAATATCCGCATCAATTCACCACAAAGTTAATCAGTTTTTCAGGCACATAAATCACCTTCCGGATTTGTTTACCGTCAAAGTATTGCTTCAAATTGGACAACTCAGCCACTTTTTCACGAATACTTGATTCATCAATATCCGCCGCCACGTCGAGCTTTGCCCGTAACTTACCGTTGATCTGAACGACGAGTTCAATCGAGGTTTTAACCAACGCACGCTCATCCGTCGCCATCCATTGAGCATGGCTCAAATCTTCGCCCGTTAACCTGCGCCACAAGGCACTTGAGATGTGGGGCGTGATCGGTGACAAAACCAAGACAACGGCTTTTAGCGCTTCGCGCAATACAGCGCGAGATTCGCTGGAATGCCCGTCAAACTTATTAATATGATTCATTAGGGTCATGGCAGCCGCAACAACGGTATTGAACGCCAGCCGCCGACCATAATCGTCGAAGGCCTTGCTCAGTGTTTCGTGGGTTACGCGTCTCAACCCTTTGTCGGACTCATCCAAACGCGTCAGGTCAAAGGCGACCACTGCCCCCTCGGCAACATGGTTTTCAACCGTTGTCCAAAGTCGAGTCCGGAGCCATTTAAACGCCGACTCTACGCCATTTTCCGACCACTCAAAACTTTGCTCCGGCGGCGCCGCAAACATCATCGCCATTCGAACCGCATCCGCCCCAAACTGATCGAGAAGATGCTGCGGGTCACCGGCGTCGCCCGCGGACTTCGACATCTTACTGCCATCTTTTAAAACCATTCCGAGCGCCAAAAGATTCGTAAACGGCTCATTAGTTTGCACCAGGCCCTGGTCCCGCATGACCTTGTGAAAGAAACGGGCATAGAGCAAATGCAGAATTGCATGCTCCTCGCCTCCGACATAATGATCCACTTGGCCCCAATAGGTCGCCCGATCATCCAGCATCGCAGTCTCAGCATCATTCGACATGAATCGCGCGTAATACCAAGAAGACTCCATAAACGTATCAAACGTATCGGTTTCGCGCTCACCGGGTCCGCCACAGCTTGGGCAGGGCACGCTCGACCAGGCAGACAAAGTCTTAAGCGGAGATCCAACGCCTTGGAACTGGATATCAGTGGGTAAGACGACGGGCAGGTCCTGCTCAGGAACCGGCACAGCGCCGCACTGCTCACAATGGATAAAGGGGATTGGGCAACCCCAATAGCGCTGCCGTGAAACTCCCCAGTCTCGCAACCTATAATTGACTCGACGGGCACCCAGGCCTTTGCCTTCTAGGGCGCCGGTAATCGCTGAAAAAGCCTCATCAAACCCCAACCCATCAAATTCACCCGAGTTGATCAATTCGTTTTTCGCCGTCACGGCCTGATCGAGAATCGACGCGCCATCCGGACCACTCGCTATGACCTGCTTGATCGGCAAGTCATACTTTTTAGCAAACTCCCAATCTCGCTGATCATGCCCTGGCACGGACATCACCGCCCCGGAGCCATATTCCATCAACACAAAATTTGCGACCCAAATGGGGATACTTTCACCAGTAAGCGGATGGGTTGCAACGTACCCAGAATCAATACCCAGCTTTTCCATCTTCGCCATTTCGGCTTCGGCAACTTTGACCCGTTGGGCATCTTGGATAAAGGCGTCAATCGCAGGCCTTGCGCTTGCTGCGGCCAACGCTATGGGATGTTGCGGCGCAACGGCCAAGTACGTAACCCCCATTAAGGTATCCGGCCGGGTCGTATACACAGCGACCCCGCGAAATTCGGGCATTGGGAAGGTGAGCTCAACGCCTTCTGACCGACCGATCCAGTTTCGCTGCATCGTCTTAATCTTGTCTGGCCAGCCTGTTAGGTAATCGAGCTCGCCCAACAACTCTTCGGCATAGTCTGTGATTTTGACAAACCACTGAGACAGCTGCCGACGCTCAACCGGGACGCCTGAGCGCCAACCTTTTCCATCGACCACCTGTTCGTTTGCAAGGACGGTCTGATCCACCGGATCCCAGTTCACCCAAGCTGCTTTTTTATAAACCAGGCCCTGTTCAAACATTTTGGTAAAAAACCACTGCTCCCAGCGGTAGTATTCCGGGTCACAGGTTGCGAACTCCCGGGACCAATCATAAGCCAGTCCCAGCCGCTGCATTTGGGTTCTCATGTGCGCTATGTTTTTTCGAGTCCAATCAGACGGAGGGACCTGATGCTTAATCGCCGCATTCTCAGCGGGCAAGCCAAACGCATCCCATCCCATGGGCTGCAGCACCTGCTTGCCATTAAGCCGTTGAAAGCGAGCAATGACATCACCCAATGTGTACGTGCGGACATGACCCATATGGAGCTGACCGCTGGGATAAGGAAACATCGCCAAACAGTAAAACTTTTCTTGACCGACTTGCTCGACGACCTTATACGTCCGCTGCGACTGCCAATTCGCCTGTTCAGCGGCCTCCAGAACCTGCGGATCATACGCGTCCGGAACATCTTGCCAAGCCATAGTCACTCACCTATTCAATGAGTTTGTATTCTACCTCACGCGCCAGAGCCTCGGCGAGCCTTGCCGCTTAAAGTCGGTTCCGAATCAGCGCCGAAACCATTAGCCCAAATAACAACACGATCAGCGGCAATTGCCCGAATCGACTGTAGGGCGTCTGGCCTGTATAAAGCGGGACGGATTGCACCAACACGCCGGGTTCATTTTTCGGCAACCGCGCCAGCACGTCACCTTCGTGCGAGATCAACGCGGTTACCCCGTTATTGGTCACCCGAACGACAGAACGCGCCAGCTCCGCCGCGCGCGTTGCCGCAATCTGCAAATGCTGCTCCGGCCCAATCGATGCACCAAACCAGGTGTCGTTGCTGACGGTGATCAAAAGCGCTGGGTTCTGCGCCGTACGCCGTACGAGTTCTGCATCCGTGATCTCATAGCAAATCGACAAGGACAATTCGTGCGCGCCAAGCCGAATGGGCACCTGCACGGCTGGACCCGGCTGATTCCGAGACATGGGCAGATCAAAAAACTGGATCAACCCACGCAAAACAGACGCCATCGGGACAAATTCACCAAAGGGCACAAGATGCCGTTTCACGTACCGGCCCTCAGCAAGGCCCAGACCCTGCACCGTATTGTAATAACCGGCCTCATCCGCCATCGGCAGTCCAACGATCAGGCCAACCCCCGCTGCATCGGCCCAATCCTTCAGCTGCTTCAACGACGCTTGTCCCTGGTGCGCAAAACGAGTGAAAGAGGCTTCCGACCAAACCACCAAATCAACTTCTGGCAAATCGACCATAAGCCGAGTGTGGGCATCCAGATTGCTTAGGAACTGATCTGGATACCACTTTGTGTGCTGATCAAGGTTGGCTTGGATCCCAGCAACCTTGAGACTTCCGGCGCGATCGACGAATTCAAGACTACCAATGCTGAATGACAGCGCGAATAAACCCGTCACAACAACCGGTCGCCAATGATTCGGCGCACGCCACTGTCGAACCAAAAGCTCCGCGAGCAGCACCACGACAAAACCCACGAGCAGCACGCCGCCAATAGGCGCCCAATGCCCCGCCCAGGTTCCCGTGTGGGCGTAACCGACATAGAGCCAAGGAAAGCCCGTGAGGAACCAACCCCGAAACCATTCACCCAGAACCCAGGTCATCGCCATCCAAGGCGCATTCGGCCAGCCACCCCGATCGCGCAAGTAGGACAACACATAACCTTGCGGTATGAAGGTCAAAGACCACAATAAGATAAACAATGCGGTTAGACCGCCCGCCAGTAAGCTCGAGGCGCCGCCATAGGTGTGAATACTGACGTAGATCCAAGCAACCCCAGCGCCAAAGAGGCCCAGGGCAAAGCCGTAGTGCAGGGCGGCGAGTCGGTGCCCTTTAAAACCTGCGCTGACCGCGCAAAACGCCACCAAACTGATCAAAGACAGCAGCCAGTATCCGAACGGCGCAAAACTGCCAACCAGCAAACTACCCGCGAGCACACAAATGAGCCAAGCGGTCTTAAATCCGAGCCCAGTCAACTTAATCTGTGCTGCGACGAGCAACCTGGAGCAAATGGATCCTCCGATTGTCCGCATTGAGTACCCTGAACTCAAAGCCTTCGATGACCACCTGATCATCACGATTCGGCAGACGGCCAATTCGATTCATCATTAAGCCGCCGATGGTATCAAACTCGGCGTCATCAAATTTGCTACCGAACGCGCGGTTAAAATCCTCGATGGTGGTCAACGCTTTGACGGTAAAGGTGCCATCCACATGCTGCTTGATGAAGTCATCTTCATCGTAATCAAACTCGTCTTCAATATCGCCAACGATTTGTTCAAGCACGTCCTCAATGGTAATAATCCCACTCATGCTGCCATATTCATCATAAACCACCGCAAGGTGATTTCGATTGGCTTTAAATTCTTGGAGCAATACATTCAGCCGTTTACTCTCTGGGATACCCGGAGACCGCCTCAAAAGCTCCCGAAGATTAAATCGTTCGGAGCGGTCGGGGTGCGCCAAAAACAGCATGTCTTTTGCCAGCAAAACACCCAACACATCGTCATTGCCATCCCCGAGGACAGGGAATCTGGAATGCCCACTTTCAATAACCCCAGTCAGGATCTCGCCGGCGGTTTGGTCAATTCTAAAAAAAACCACCTGAGATCTTGGCACCATGATCTCGCGGGCTTTTAAATCAGAGACCGTCAGCGCACCTTCAATAATAGATAGCGCCTCGGCATCCAGCAATTCTCGTTGCTCGGAGGCGCGCAACACTTCAAGCAGCTCGGCTCGACTACTGGGCTCACCGGTCAACGCCATCGATAAGCGTTCTAACCAAGAGCGGCTTTGTTCGGTTTTCGAGTCGCTTTCACTCATCGACAATCACCTCATACGGATCTTGAACGCCAACTTCTTTTAACACGGCCACTTCTAGCGATTCCATTGTCACCGCATCGGCTTCGATTTCGTGATCATACCCAATCAGGTGCAGAATGCCATGCAAGACTAAGTGTAAAAAATGATCCGATATCGTTTTACCTTGGTCTGCCGCCTCGTCCACCAAACACATCCCGCAAATCACCAAGTCGCCGAGATCCAAGCAGCGCGCTTCATCGAGCATATTGGTTGTAAACGACAATACATTGGTCGGGTAATCCCGTCCTCGGTAGCTTTCGTTTAACGCCCGTGATTCAGCAGGATCAACAAATCGGATGCAAACGCTGAACCGTTGGGCCTGCGGAAAATTTACCGCCAAGCCTTGCGCCACTGTTTTTTGCCAAGTCGACGCCATCATCGTTTGAATCAAAGGCATGGCGGCGTCACAGGCAATATCCGCTGGACAAAGGTCCCTTTGCTGAAAATCGATTTGTAGGGGCATCATGCTTTGAACCTAACTGCGGTTTAATCGCGATCTTCAAAGGCTTGATACGCTTCGACAATCCTTTGGACCAGCGGATGCCGCACAACGTCTCGAGAGGAAAAGTGCGTAAAGGATAGGCCTTTGACACCATCCAGCACCCGCATCACATGTTTGAGCCCGGACTGGGTTCGAGGTGGTAGATCCACCTGCGTCACATCACCGGTGACCACCACGGTCGAGCCAAACCCAATCCGGGTCAAGAACATTTTCATTTGCTCAACGGTTGTATTTTGACTTTCGTCCAGAATGATAAAAGAATCATTCAGCGTTCTGCCACGCATATAGGCCAGCGGGGCAACTTCAATAAAGCCCTTCTCAATTAACTTCTCAACCCGCTCAAAGCCGAATAATTCGTACAGCGCGTCGTACAAGGGCCTGAGGTAAGGATCGATCTTTTGGCTCAAGTCGCCCGGCAGAAAGCCTAATTTCTCACCCGCCTCGACCGCAGGTCGGACCAGCAGTATCCGCCCTACTCGTTCTTGTTCAAAAGCCTCGACAGCACAGGCCACGGCCAAAAACGTTTTCCCCGTGCCAGCCGGCCCGATACCAAAATTGATGTCATGCGTTCGGATAGCAGTGACATACGCATTCTGATTATCGCCTCGAGGTTTAATTGATTTCTTACGCGTCTTGATCAGTTGACTGGACGGGTCTTGCCCGTCCGTAATCGCCTCGACACCCGACTCTTGGAGAAATAAATGAAGCGTCTCAGGACTCAGCTCACCGCCATTGATCACTTCTCGATACAACTGCTTGAGCAGCTCAAGACAGGCGCCCACCGTTTTCTGATCCCCTTGAATCTCGAATTCGTGTCCACGATTTTTAATTTTGACGTCTAAACGGGATTCAATCTGTCGAAGGTTTTTATCGAAAGGCCCGCACAGTGCCGACAAATGATCGGAATTATTCGGTTCAAGTTTAATGACCTTCTTAACGCGGGCATCAACATTGGATCCTGGAACCGATTGAATACTCAATGGATCGCACCTGTATCAACCGCACTGACCCAGTCTCCGCGCAGGGAGTTGGGTAAGGCCTCGGTCACATTGATCCGACTGAACCCACCAATAAGGGCCGCATCATCCGATCTAAAATTCACGACCCGATTATTTTCGGTTCGACCTTGCAGCTGGCCTGGATCTCTTTTGGACACTCCGGTCACCAGAACAACTTGTTCCGTGCCCACCATGCGCCGACTAATCAGCATGGCATGCTGCAGAATCCGAGCTTGCAGGATATTTAGTCGCGCTTTTTTAACATCCATGGGCGTCTCATCGGGCAACTCTGCCGCCGGGGTTCCCGGTCGGGCGCTAAAGATAAAACTAAAGGAGTGATCAAAACCCAGCGCTTCTATGAGGCTCATAGTGGCTGCGAAATCTTCATCGGTTTCTCCTGGGAAGCCAATGATAAAGTCTGAAGACAAGCTGATGTCAGGCCGTATTGCTCTCAGCCGTCGTATTTTGGACTTGTACTCCAAGACGGTGTGACCCCGCTTCATCCGAGCCAAAATACGATC
>JABGWC010000101.1 GCA_018645765.1 Gammaproteobacteria bacterium
GACCAGCGCACCAAGGGGCAGCTGACCAAACGCGATGGGCAACACTTTAAAGATGAGCCCAACGCCGCCAGCCGGATCCAATCCATACCGGAATACCAATGGAAAAATCATTAAACCGGCCAAGAGCGCGATGGCGGTATCAGCAACAATAATCAAAAACCCATAACGCACAATCGACTGTCCTGGCGGTAAGTAGGCCCCAAAAATCATGAGCCCGGCCATGGCAACGCCGATGGAAAAGAAGGCTTGCCCAATTGCTGCTAAAAAAACCTGTGGGGTGATCTTCGAAAAATCGGCCTGAAACAAATAGTCCCATCCCACCCAAAAACTTGGATCAAAAGCGTTGTAGACAACCAGAGCGACCATGAGCAAAAACAGCAACGGCATGAGGACCCGAACAGCACGTTCGATACCCTTTTGAACCCCGCCTGAAATAATGATGCCGGTTAGTGTCATCGCGAGCGCCATCCACATAAACATGACGACAGGGCTAGCGAGCAGTGCCTCGAAATACGCGTTGGACGCGTTTTCATCGATTAAGGAGAACGCGCCGCTGGATGCCGACCAAAGGTAATAAAGCACCCAGCCTGCAACCGTTGCATAGGTCGCCATAATTAAAAATGCGGTCAACAGGTTCAAGCCACCCACCCATCGCCAGAGTGGCGCCGCCCCAGACGCTTTGGCAAGTCGACCGAAGGTCTGAAGTGGGTCCCCTTGCCCCCGGCGACCGAGTGCAATCTCAGACATGACAATGGGCAGTCCAATAATGAGCACACAGGCCAGATAGACCAGTACAAACGCAGCACCGCCGTTTTCCCCAGTGATATAGGGAAAGCGCCAGATATTCCCGAGACCAACCGCAAAGCCAACCGCCGCCAATAAGAACCCTAAGGGCGTTTTAAATGTTTCTTGTTTGATAGGCCGAATCCTTGGTAATTGATGGATTAATTGAGTAAGCACCGCGTGCCGCAACCGCTATTGATTGGATGACAAGCGTGCTAAACGGTGTGTTGGGACAGGACGCATGAGCACTGTCATCAAAAGCGCTGTCATCAAACCGATCGTTCAAGACCAATGCTTGAATCCATTGTGCGCTCCGCGGGCCTGCACCCAACATCCCTTCCATGCGAAACATCGTACAAGCAAGCGGTCCTGTAAAGAAAGGTTAAACCGGCGCAAGCTGTTGATAACTGATGATCCAACGCATTCCGCACCAGCCCTCAAAGCCTTTAAAAATCCTTTAAAAAGCCTTGAAATCTTCACCAGCCGACCCAATCATTTAGACAATAAGGAGTCATTAATATGTTCCGCGTTATTATTTTCGCCGGTGCGAACCTTGGCATTCTGCTGGTCATGGGCGTTATCTTTCAGCTCATTGGACTCGATATCTGGCTCGTACAAAGTGGCACTGGGTTTAATACCGCCGGCGTGTTGGCTTTTTCGGCCTGCTTCGGTTTCGGCGGCGCCTTTATCTCACTCGCCTTGTCGAAATTTATGGCGAAACGCGGTATGGGCGTTCAAATGATCACCACTCCCGGAAACGCTCAGGAGCGCTGGTTGGTTGATACGGTTCATCGCCAAGCTAAAAAGGTTGGGATCGAAGCGCCAGAGGTCGGCATCTTTCAACAACCGCAACCCAATGCCTTTGCAACGGGGATGACCCGTAACCGTTCGCTGGTGGCTGTTTCGACCGGTCTTCTTAACACGATGAGCCAGGCCGAGGTCGAAGCCGTTTTAGGGCACGAAGTCGCACATGTTGCCAATGGCGATATGATCACCATGGCCCTGTTGCAGGGCCTACTCAATACCTTCGTCATTTTCCTGTCTCGCCTTGCTGGCTTTTTTGTTGACAAAGTGATTCTCAAGAATCAGCGCGGTTTGGGCATGGGGTATTTCATCACCTCGATCATTGCGCAAATTTTTCTGTCGTGCATCGCAACCGTGATCGCGCTTTGGTTCTCGCGACGACGTGAATTTAGAGCCGATGAAGGGGGCGCCCGATTAGCGGGAAAACAAAACATGATCAACGCTTTGAAAAAACTTCAGCAGGTCCAAGCGCCACAAGATTTGCC
>JABGWC010000093.1 GCA_018645765.1 Gammaproteobacteria bacterium
CGAATCGACTCTTTGTAGGTCAATATTGGGAACGCTGGCAACGTAACCTGAATTAATTCTTCGAACAGTCCCGTTACCATTTTCTCGGCAAGATCCATAACGTCTTGCTCGGAAACAAACGCGGCCTCGATATCGATTTGCGTAAACTCTGGTTGCCGATCCGCCCTTAAATCCTCATCCCGAAAGCATCGTGCAATTTGATAATAGCGATCAAAACCCGACACCATCAGCAACTGTTTAAAAATTTGGGGTGATTGCGGCAGCGCATAAAAGCTGCCTGGGTGAACCCGTGACGGCACCAAGTAATCCCGCGCGCCTTCCGGCGTCGCTTTCGTTAAAATGGGCGTTTCGAGATCGACGAAGCGTTGGTCGTTCAGATAGTTTCGGACAAAATGTGTCGCCGCTGACCGTAACCGCATGCGGTACTGCATGTCGGGCCGCCTAAGATCAATGTACCGGTACCGTAACCGCACATCTTCGCCGGCTTCGGAATGCTCATCCAATTGAAACGGCGGCGTTTTACTTCGATTGAGAATCGTTAAAGCTTGACCCAGAACTTCAATCTCACCGGTGCTCATTTTTGGATTTACCGCCGCTGCCTCTCGCGCCCGGACTCGACCCTGAATTGCAACGACAAACTCGTTCCGAACTTGATCTGCCAAGGCAAAGCTCTCGACCGTATCTGGATCGAACACAACTTGGACAATACCCGCGTGATCCCGAACGTCGAGAAAAATCACGCCGCCATGATCCCGCCGTCGGTGGACCCAACCGCACAGGCTAACCGTTTCATCGATGTGATCAGAACGGACATCGCCGCAATAATGACTTCTCATAATCTCTTCCCAATACGCTCTTATCTAAACTCATCAAGCGCACCAACGCGCCTCGGTCTCACTTATTGTAGCAATCCAATTCCTAATCCGCCGAACTAGATGACGACCCAGACGACGAGTCTGAGCTACCTGAACCGCCCGACGAATCGCCCGAAGCTGAAACATTTTTCTTTGCCCCAGTTTTGAAATCCGTTTCGTACCACCCCCCTCCTTTCAATCGAAAAGCGGCGGCAGAAATCAGTTTTTTTAACGCTGGCTTGTCACAAGCAGGACAATCCACAAGCGGGCTATCCGACAATTTCTGAATCTTTTCCAAACGAAACTGACAATCGCTACACAGATATTCGTAGATTGGCATTAAAGGTACTCCCAACATGACCCAGGTCACTTCCTGGGCCGCGAATTATACCCAAACCAGGCCCGGCACAACACTACTGAGCGCTCAAACTATAAAAATAGGAGAAAACAATTGCTCACTGACTTAAAACACTTGCCCAGAAGGGTTTCATCCGTTATAAAAGCTCCCATGGTCAATCAGGGGGTCAGATCTTGATTTTTTGATTTGTCATATCGGTTCACGCGTAAACGCTTGATCCAAACACTTAACTTTCAATTAAAAGGATGGTTTCCATGGCAGCAAAAAAAGCGACTGCAATCAAAACGAAGTACACCAAAAGCGCCATCATTGATTCCGTTGCCGGAAGCACTGAGCTTAGCAAGAAGCAAGTCAACGCCGTATTGGACGAACTAACAAGCCTCATTGAGAGACACATCAAGAAAGGCGGCGCAGGTGAGTTTACGCTTCCTGGCCTGATGAAAATCAAGACGGTTAAGAAACCAGCCCGAAAAGCGAAGAAAGGGGTTCCCAATCCTTTCAAGCCAGGCGAGACGATGGATGTTGCAGCAAAGCCTGCCAGCACGGCCGTTAAGATTCTCCCACTTAAAGGCATGAAAGATTTCGTTTAATCGAAATGCTTTCGAAAAAGGCCGCTCACGCGGCCTTTTTTTTATCCGGTACGGGCTAAGACCGAGCCTTTAGCCCCTAGACAACGACTTCTCGGCAAAACGTGCCGCATCAAACCCTCGTAGCTTGCGGGCGCGATAACCCCAACCTTCAAGGCATTAAAGCGCCTTACCTCTTCAACATCCTGAACCTAATGAGCTAAGGCTTATCGATCATAGTTGTTTCAAAGCAACCCGACCGACGTGCAGGTCAGCAATCTCTGCCTTACGACGCAGCAGGCAGTAGCTTGCCTTTGAGTCCACGCAATCAAAGAAACGCCTCCACACTTGTTTGGATCTGGCATAAAATAGGGGCCCAACCGCGAAGATTAGACCGTGAGGTCGCGTTCTTACGTTTTTTAAACGAATAAATGCGCGTCGGCCTCTAACCAGCAAGGAATCCTAAGGCCATGAAAGCCACGCAATTTACGCTCACGACGCTCAAAGAAATGCCCTCGGACGCAGAAATTATTTCCCACCAACTTCTGATAAAAGGCGGCTTTATCCGAAAACTGGCCTCGGGCATCTATTCTTGGATGCCACTCGGTCTTCGGGTGCTTCGAAAAGTAGAAAACATTGTGCGGGAAGAAATGGATCGATCGGGCGCTCAGGAATTGTTGATGCCGGTCACGCAACCCGGTGAGCTTTGGGAAGAATCCGGACGTTGGCAACTTTATGACGAGGGCCTGTTGCTCAAATTTAAAGACCGGCATAATCGCGATTTTTGCCTCGGCCCTACCCACGAGGAGGTCATTACCGACATTGCCCGCGCTGAGTTGCGCAGTCATAAGCAACTGCCGGTTAATTACTACCAAATTCAAACCAAATTCAGGGACGAAACGAGGCCAAGATTTGGTGTTCTGCGAGCCCGAGAATTCATCATGAAAGATGCCTACTCGTTTCACACAACCCCTGCCTGCCTTCAAGACACCTTTGACGTCATGCACACAACCTATGAACGCATTTTGAACCGTATGACCCTAGATTTCCGTGCAGTCGATGCCGACAGCGGAAGCATTGGCGGGTCGGCATCAACAGAATTTCATGTTTTGGCTGACAGTGGCGAAGACCTCATCGCATTTGGCACCAAGGGCAACTATGCAGCAAACATTGAATTGGCTGAGGCCCTTATGCCCGCCGAGCAAGATGAGCCCTTGCAGCCAATGCACGATGTCCCAACCCCGGATCAAAAAACCATTGCAGATATCGTCTCTTTCCTGAACATTGATATCACTAAAACCGTTAAAACTCTTATTGTGCGCGGTAAAGACACGCCCCTGGTCGCGCTCGTACTCCGTGGCGATCATACACTCAACCCATTAAAAGCGGCCAAAACGGGGCTCATCGATGAACCCGTGACGTTTGCGACCGAGGCAGACATTGTTTCAGAACTGGGCTGCAAACCGGGATCCATTGGCCCCATTGAGCTCAAATGCCCAATCATCGTCGACCGCGCTGCCAGTGTGATTAAAAACTTCACGTGTGGCGCAAATCAAGACCACCTGCACTTTGCTAACGTCAATTGGGTCCGAGATGCGGCCCTCGGCACCGTTGCCGATCTCCGTAATATAGAAATCGGAGACCCAGCACCGGGCGATGATGGCACCATCGAGATTCGCCGAGGTATCGAAGTTGGTCATATCTTTCAACTTGGCAATAAATACAGTGCCCCCATGAAAGCCACTGTTCTCGATGCGGAAGGCAAGGCCCTCACGATGCTCATGGGCTGCTACGGCATTGGTGTATCACGCCTTGTTGGCGCGGCAATTGAGCAAAATCATGACGATAAGGGGATTATCTGGCCGGCCAGCATTGCTCCCTACCAAGTCATTCTCATTCCCATCAATGCCCACAAGTCTGAAGCGGTCCAAACCACTTCAGACGCCCTCTACACCCAACTGCGTGCGGCCGGTATTGACGTGCTCTTGGACGATCGCGATCAATTGCGACCCGGTGCAAAATTTGCCGATGCAGAGCTTTTGGGCTTTCCACACAGAATCGTAATCGGCGACAGAGCCTTGGCAGACGGCGCGGTTGAATACACGGACCGGGCAACGGGCGCAACTGAAGCCTGGCCAATCGAGGCGGTTGTGCAACGTCTTTTAGATATTTTGAAAGCCACGTAGATATTTTGAAAGCCGCGACATGACAATCTGAAGCAATCGACCCAGTGGCTATCCAGAGACCACAAACGCGCCGACGACCTGCATGACACTGGCCTTGGTCTGAGGCCCAACCAACTGCGCGGCGATGCTGCCATCTGGTCTAACAATCACCGTGGTCGGCAGCACCGACGGCACCTCATAGCCAAATCGCGCGGCCGGGTCTTGAATCACAACGGGAAATTCAATCTTCATTTTTTCAAGATCGGCCTGCTGTGTCGAACGCTCGGTGGGCCCATCAAAATTAACCCCGAGCACAATCAGATCAGACCGCGGGTTATGGTGAATCTCGTTAAACTCAGGGATCTCAGTAATACAAGGCCCGCACCAAGTCGCCCAATAATTAATCACCAGCCATCGATCGGTAAGATCTGACTCCGAAAGCCCACTGCCGCCAACAACCTCATAGACCGGTCGCTCACACCCGATTAATACAACACAGGCAAATATCAAAAAACATCGTTTCAGACACACAACTCCGGTTCCTTTTATACTGGAAAATGTCACGTCAGCATCCCTAGCGCACTTACTGTTTCTCCGCCAACTTCGTCTCAGCAAAAAATGCGTGAGGAAACATCCTGTCCGCCCAGCTGCTTACCACCCTTTATCTTACCCCATAACACCTAGCAACCAGACCGCATGACAACCAGCAATTGCCGGCAACCGCTTATTAAATCCTCTTTCCAGAAAAACTTAGGTAAGACTCAAAGCCCAATAGCCCAATGTCTCTGAGACGCCAATCCAGCGTTAAATCAACCGCTGCCCCGATACATCATCGGTCACGGCTACCGATTTCGGCGACCAACTCCGCGCCTGCTAAAATAATCAACCAAGAGATATAAATCCAGAGCAGCAACCCTGGCAATACAGCAAAGGCGCCGTAAACCACCGCCATATCCGAGTAGGTCATCACCAACGCAAAGCCAAACCGAGCGACCTCAAAGATCACCGCGACGCCGACCCCACCGAGCAATGCATGTCGCCAATTCACTAAAGCATTGGGAATAACCCAATAAGCCAGGGTATACATTGCAGCACTCGTCACGAACGGCATTATCCAAAGCCCCCACTGCGAACCGGCGAGATTAGAAAGGTACGGTAAGGAAAACACGTAAATTGTAATCGACAACCCCACAACCAGCAGTAGTGGACCCAGGGTTAGCAGCGCGGTGTAAACTGCCAACCTGCGCAAACCGGTTCGCGGCGCTTTGATTCGCCAAATTTCGTTGAAAGTCTGCTCAATCGTATTCAGCATTAAAATGGCCGTAACGCCCAGCAGGACCGCGCTCGGAATGCTCAAGGTTTGGGCTTGATCTGAAAACTGCCTTAGGTATTCCTGAACCGTTGCCACACTTTCAGGGACCACGTACGAGAAGATAACGTCCTCCATCGAGCGACTCAATGCCAGGTATGCCTCAAACGTCGATAGCGAGAGATACGCGATCGTCAGTCCAGGCACCAGTGCAAACAGGGTCTGAATGGTCAGCGCACCCGCAACCATCTGACATCGATCTGCCTGACAGTTCTGCGCAAAACGGCGCACTTTCTGAACCGCGACCCTAGCGCAAGCTATTAAAACCGCGCCCTTTTCGGCAAAATCATTGTCTGACTTGTCCAAGATTTGCTCGATACCTATGACCCAGACCGTACTGTACCACAATCCAAATTGCTCAAAATCCCGCGCAGCACTTGCGCTCTTACAGGCAGCCAATATTCCCTTTGCGGTTCGCGAATATCTTGACGACCCACTCACTCATACCGAAATTTTGCAGCTTCTTGGCTCGCTCAAACTCGCGCCGAGCGCCTTGATTCGGGTCAACGAGCCGATTTTAACAACGCAAAACATAATCCTTGCCGACCTTAACAATGATGCCTTGGTTGATCTCTGCGCGGCATACCCAATCCTGATTGAACGCCCCATCCTTTTGCATCGCGGATCAGCCTGCATTGGTCGTCCCATAGAGAATATTATGCGGCTTCTGGCGCCGAGCCTGGACCTTGATAGCGCCGAAACTTAAGACCTTTTCATAAAAAGCGCATCGCAAAAAACGCACCGTCGTCACAGCACATCCACCACTTTTTCAAAAATGTTGTATCCACTGGTTGCGCCCTAGCGTCATGAGGCCATGATGTGCCAAGGTCTGTGACAGCCTCTTGCGAGGCCTTAAACCGAGGATCACAACCTTGGATTCAGCCGGTCAAGTCCAGAAGGTGTTACTCCGCCCCAATCTTTTTTGCTCCACCACCGCCATCCGCTCGATCATCAATGAATAATTTTTGGGACTGACACCTCGGGTGCACTCGGGGCTCGTTCAGACTCGACGTCGACCTCATCCGATGTAGTCGAGCGGTCTTGTTGTTGGCGCACTTCGTACCGCCGGGTCACGATCTCACCGTCTAAAATGTCCGGCAATTGCTCCAGAAAGATTTCCATATGCGCGGTCTGAAAGTGATCTTGAAGCGCATCCACCGAGGCCCATTCCTGGAACAATAAGAATTGACAAGGGTTGGTTAATGACGCGTAAAACTCGTAGCTTACGCAACCCGCTTCAAGTTGACTGGCCGTCGCCATGTCTTGCATCAAGACCAATGCTCGAGACCGCTGATTTTCAAAAACCCGTAAAACACCATGAACGATAATCATAAGCCAGTTTCACCTTCACGATGCACCGAAAAGCCAGACCAGGCCTGAGAGACCGGCATCAACTCGAGCTGATTAACATTGACATGGGGCGGGCGCGTTGCGACCCAAAAGATGGCTTCAGCGACATCTTCCGCCGACAGCGGCTGCATACCCTGATACACCGCGGCGGCTTGCGCCTCATCACCCCCAAATCGTACATTGGAGAATTCCGTGTCACACATGCCCGGTTCAATATTAGTCACTCGAATTCCTTTTCCCAAAAGGTCTGCTCGAAGGTTTCGACTAAACTGCTGAACAAACGCTTTCGTACCCCCATACACATTACCACCGGGATAAGGCCAGCTGCCCGCGACGGAGCCTAGATTGATAATCTGGCCGGCACCTCGAGCAACCATCCCTGGCAACATCGCGCGCGTGCAATACATCAAACCTTTAATATTGGTATCCACCATGGCGTCCCAATCGTCTAGGTCCGCATCATCAGCACCGCCCAATCCCAAGGCCAGTCCAGCACTATTAATTAGGACTGAGACCTCTGCCATTTGATCCGGCAGCGCGGTCAAAGACGCGAAGACATCATTCTTATCGCGAACATCGAGCGCAATCGTTAAAACATCGACCTTGCTTGAAAGTGCAGCTTTCACCTCAGCAAGCCGCTCTGCACGGCGCGCCACCAGCACCAAATCGAAGTCGGCTTCCGAAAAGCACTTCGCCGCCGCACGACCAAACCCGGAACTTGCACCTGTAATGACGACACTACCCATCGGATCGCCTTGCAATTTCCCCAATGCCGCAAAGAATGAAGCCCGCAGCAATTTCGTCCAGAATTTTGGGGTCATCAATGGTGGGCGGCGCCTCAACCGTCAAGCCATCTGCAATTTGGCGAAGCGTCTTACGCAGAATTTTACCCGAGCGCGTTTTCGGTAATCGCGCCACCTCAATCACCAATTTAAAATTTGCAAAGGCACCGATTTCTTTTCTGACCTGTTGGATCAGTTCTTTTTGAATCTCTGAAAATGCAGCAGCGCTGTTGTCCTTGAGGATCACGAGGCCAACCGGAACTTGTCCCTTATCCCTGTCTTGCACGCCAACCACCGCACACTCAGCAACGGCGGAGTGCGCCGCAACGATCGCCTCCATTTCGCCGGTTGAAAGGCGGTGCCCTGCGACATTGATCACATCATCGGTTCGGCCCATGATGAACAGATAACCCGCATCATCAATATACCCTCCATCACCAGTGTGGTAATACCCGGGATATTCTTCTAGGTAGGCTGCAACCAATCGCGCATGATCATTCCAAACCGTCGGCAAACAGCCGGGCGGTAGGGGTAATTTCAGCACCACAGCACCGGTTTCATTCGCAGCACAGGGCTGGTTATGCTCATTGACTATGACAACCTCAAATCCAGGCAAGACAACTCCTGCGGATCCTTCGATGATGGCCAGGTCATCGGCATAACCCTGGGGCACCCCCGCCACCGGCCAACCCGTTTCGGTCTGCCACCAATGATCGATAATAGGACGCTTCAACAAACTGCTCAGCCATTGAAACG
>JABGWC010000228.1 GCA_018645765.1 Gammaproteobacteria bacterium
ACTGTCGGGGGTGAGCGTAAGCCCCTGGGCCGCCGCTGAGACAAGATACAAACCGACGCCCGCGTCACTCTGTGCGCTGACAATGAATTGCGCGCACTTGCGTGCATCTTGCACAAACGCTGCAAGGCCGTCCAAACGTCCGTCGGCATTTACGCGAACGCCGGTCGCTGCACTGTCCCACTCGCCATCAATATTGGTGAGCGCGAGCGCGGTTGCTTTGCCGCCTGCAATCTCAGAGAGGGCCGCGGTTGCCGCCAGTGAGTCGCAGGCATTCAGGACAAAGGTTGCACTCAACGTTGCAATGAGCGGCGACGGAAACGCCGTCCTGCCCACTTCTTCGGCGAGCGTAATGGCCGCAACCGCGGGCATACCGATGCCGCCGGCCGCTTCAGGCACACATACCGCGGTCCAGCCCAAGTCGACAATTTGCTGCCAAAGGGCTTGGTCCCAAACGCACTCGTTGGGGCGGTCCAGATTGAAATCACTGGCAACCATCCGGTGCAGCGTGTCGCTGCTGCAATGATCGCTTAAGAATTTCCGTGCCGAGTCTCGAAGCATGACTTCGTCTTCGCCAAAGCCAAAATTTTTCGGTTGTTCCGCCATGGTGATCTCCTACTTCGACTTGGGAAGGCCAAGCACACGCTCGCCTAAAATATTGCGTTGCACTTCATTTGCGCCCGCTGCGATGGTGACCCCGAAACTGTTCATGTACGCCAAAGGCCATTGGCCCCCAGCCGGGGCATTCGGGTCGTTCCGATTCAAGGTGCTTGCGGCGCCTTCGACTCGGTAGGCGACTTCCGCGAGGTCTTGATTGAACTCAGTGCTAACCAACTTGCTTTGCAGTGGTATGCGCATCGGATGGTCGGTTAGCTCAGCAACCGCGCTGCGCCGATTGTTTTGTTGTATGGACTCGCGCCGAATCAAGAGCTTGATGATCTCATCTCGGAGTGCGGGATCATCTGCAGCGGTTTTACCCAGACGCTGATGCGACCGCGCAAGATCGATTAAGGATCCAACCGAACTCACGGAAACGCCGGTCTCGCCCTCGGTTGCCATACCGCCGGAGGCGGGGGTGACCAAGGGCCCTGCGCCGCGCTCGTGGGCCAACGTGGTCATGGCGACTTTCCAGCCCGCGCCGACGGCATCAAGCCGATAGCGATCGGGAATCACCAGGTTTTCAAAGAGCACTTCGTTGAAGCCAGTTTGCCCCGTCATCTTAATGAGCGGTTGAACCTTTACGCCCTTGCCAAGTGCTGATTTGATGGGCACGACGAAATAAGATAGGCCGTTATATTTATCGCTCTTGTCAGTACGGCACAGCAGAATCATCCAGTCGGCGAAGTGGGCGAGCGAGGTCCAGACCTTGTGGCCATTGATAACCCAATTGTCGCCATCTTTTTCTGCAAAGGTTTGTTGGTTGGCCAGATCGGAACCCGCGCCGGGTTCGGAAAAGCCCTGGCACCAGATGTGCTCACCAGAGAGTAGCTTGGGCAGCAGTTCTGCCTTGACGTCGTCTTGAGCGTGAAAAAATATAGTGGGCGCGGCCATGCCCATACCGATGATATTGGGTAGGTAGGGCGTCTTGGCGCGCTGCATTTCTTGGTTGGCAATACCTTGGTGGCCTTCTTTGCCGCCGCCGCCGACTTCAACGGGATAATCGCACCCGATCATGCCCGCGTCATAGGCTGCCTTTTGCCATTGCTGCAGCCATTGCATGGCGTCGGGATCGCTGAGTTCGAGTGCGCCCTGGGGAATCGCAACCGGCGGTTTGCCGGGGTGATTGTCCGCCAGCCAGGCTTGGCATTGGCTTCGAAACTGCGCTTGTTCGGGGCTGTCTTTGCGTTCAGATTCAGACATAGTCGATTCCTTTGATCTATTGGTTGTGGCGTTGACCGCCCAGTATTATATCGAAGTCCGTCGCGGAGAGCACGGACCAGATGCGCGACGGCATTGGGATGGCCGTGTCGAGAATACGCGCCCAGGCAAGCTTGGGATTACATTTTATTGCCTTGGGGTTTCAGCACGCAGGTTGATTCTGATAGGTTTAGTCGGGGGACGTTTTTTGGGACCACGCCCAAGGCGTCAGCGACCCGCGTCAAAGGTATTTAACAACCCGATTCAGGAGCTTCATATGGTGCGCATTATAGGCAATATTAAACCGGAAGATGATTACACCCATGAACTCGGCCCCGAGCCGAACTTTAACGAATCAGTGTATTTTAATTTTTTTGACCCGGTTCAAAATCGTGGTGGCTTTGTTCGGATTGGCAACCGAGCGAACGAGGGCTATGCGGAAATGACCGTCATCGTTTGGAACCCGGATGGATCGGCCTACTTTAACTATAAAAAGCCTGAGATCACGCACAATGATGCCTGGAATGCGGGCGGGCTGAGTATCGAGATCCTAACGCCCGCCGAAAAAGTTCGGACGCGGTACGAAGGCTCAGCCTTGTTGATGGCCGACCCAATGCAAATGCAGGACCCCGGGCAGGCTTTCAAAAACAATCCTCGCGAGACCTTGGTTATTGATCTAGAGCATGAAGCGGTTGGGCCTTTGTATGGGCATGTGGGTGAGCCGGGTGACGGCAACGAATTCGCCCGCTCGCACACCGAGCAACATATGAAGGTTCAAGGTCATCTGACGCTTGGTTTAGGTGATCCCATCGTTTTTTCAGGCTGGGGATTGCGCGATCATTCCTGGGGTCCGCGGTTTTGGCAGGCAACGCCGTCTTATCGTTGGCTAACCGGCAATTTTGGCGACGATCTTGGGATGGTCATTACGACCAATGGTGAGGGCGCTGGCCGCGGCTTGTTTCAACAAGGAGACGCCTTGGTCCGGATCGAGTCCGCGCAAATTACGACGGACTACCGGCCAGACAGCTTGTTTCATGAGCGTTTGTTGGTGGACTGCACGCTAGAAGATGGCAGTCAACGCCAAATTACCGGTCAGGTCATGGGCTACATCCCACTCCGTAATCGTCGCGGCGGCCAAAACACTCATGTTGGGGAAGGGATGACACGCTACACGTTGGATGATGGTCGCGTGGGTTATGGACTGAGTGAGTACTTAACGCAACCGCCAGAGGCGACTTAGCAAGGATCTGTCTTGAGGACCTGAGGCTCACCAAGCCGTTCCGTTACGCAGCGTATTCAGGTTTTACTGGGTAAACCAAGTCAGCAGGTAATGATCCGGACTAGTCGTGCAGATGCCAGTGTACGCCCCCAACGGTCACACCCGAGTCGGTGACCAAACAGCCGCGAGCGGCCGCGTCGCGCTGAATGCCGGGTTTGTCCGCGACGCGCAGATGAATGCCTGAGAGGCCCGGGCCGCGATTGTCGGTTAATTCGATGAAGCTCAGCTGGGCGTTATTGAGTGCTGCCTGCCACGCGTTGTTTGCGAGCGTTGCCTCCACGCCGATGATCCCCGACCATGTTTCAGCCAAGGCTTGTGGGTCCGTGCACTGCAGCTCAACGCCCAAAAAATCCAGAGTGCGATGCTGATCGACCTGGGCCTCCCAACCCATGCCGCCGACGGGCATCCAATGGCCGTTAAAATCATTCTGCGCATCGGTTTCAATTTCAAGGAAAGCGGCTTGCAGGTCTCCGGGATGAAATTGGATCAGATGCCAGTCATCGCGCTCGGTTTCATGGGCAATTCGAACCCCTTGGTCGAGGGCGCGCTGCCTGGCAGTTTTCTGGGCAGCTTTGCTGTCGGCTTGGGTAATAACCATATAGCCGCCATTACCATTGCGTCGATCAAGATATCGACCCGCGGCGGTGCCTTCCTGAATCGGCGCCACCACTTCAAGAAAGTTTCGGCCGATTGGCATTAGAGTGTTTTCTAAACCGAAAACACCAACCCCCGGATCAACATAACAGGGCTTGATGCCAAAAATTTCAGTAAGATCGGAAACAACGGGCGCGAGCCGTTCCGCAACCAAACAAATTTGTCGAAGCTGTAGCGTCATGGCAGGATCTCCGTCAAGGGTCATTTCAGGAGTCTAGCCAAGTCCTTAGGGTTTTGCATGAGGTTTGGGTAAAGGAAGGGTTGTCGCGCAAGCTGTTTGGAAACGACTTTGAGAAAGCCTTTTAGCGGTCCTCTTGCAGCATAATGGAAAGCGCGCGGCACAAAAGGGGCCCACTCTGATTCGGTTGGGGGAGCGGGGAACATCATTCGGTTTCCGCGCAGTTAGTACTAGGGTTTAGAAGGTTAAGAGCAAATCGTGTGTTAAAGGTCAGGTCACCATTATTGAAGTCTTTACAGGTTTTGAAATCGTTTCAAAAGCCATTTGGGATTCTGGCCATCAGCAAGCGTATTGGGTTAGGGGTTTTATTGTCGGGGATTCTGTTAAGCCCCTTGAGCTCGGCGCTAGCCTCGAGTGCCGCGTGCGTAAATTGTCATCAAGATAAGGTTGCAGCCTGGTCTGATTCTGATCATGCCTGGGCGATGCGCCTGCCAGAAACAGATAATGTAAAGGCGCCGTTTCAAGGCGAGTCTCTGACCTTTGATGGCCTTGACGGGCTGTTTGATCAAAGCGATCGGGCGCCTGACGGCGACGTGCTTCCGCAGCTTGCGGCTCTAGGTTCAAGCAATGGCGTTGGGCCAACCCAGTTTCACATTCACTTGCGGGACACCAAGGCAGGGGCGATTGATTTTCAGCGTTTCACGGTGCGCTATACGTTTGGTCACGAGCCTCTGCAGCAATATTTAATCGCGCTGGGCGAAGACCGCTTGCAAGTCGCGCCGTTTGCCTATGACACGCGACCCGAAGCGGCCGGAGGGCAGCGCTGGATTCATCTAGAATCCTTCGCGGGACCCGATCGGTTGGCAAGATTCGATTGGCGGCAGCCGCTCCAAAACTGGAATGGCATGTGCGCAGACTGCCATTCTCGAGGGTTTGAGCGGGGCTATGATCCGGCAACGCAGTTATTTAATTCCAGCTTTGACGCGATCAATGTGGATTGTTTGGCTTGTCATAATCCGAGTGACGGTCATGATGCCCTTGATGGTCCGCCGAAGACCAAGGCGGGTCAGTGGGTTCGTCCGCCCGAGGCGCGCATAGCGCATTGGCAGGGCACCCGGCGCGATCCTGCGGTGATGGACCCCTGCTTTGCGTGCCACAGTTTGCGCACGCCGCTAACCGATGGGTTTCATCCGGAAGCCGCCTTCTTAGATCAGTTCAGACCGGAGTCCGTCATACCACCGTTTTACCAGGCTGACGGTCAAATAGAAGAAGAGGTTTATGTCTATGGCTCTTTTCTGCAGAGCAAGATGTACCAAGCCGGCGTTCAGTGCCAAGACTGTCACGACCCGCACACCGCAGAGGTCAAGGTCAAAG
>JABGWC010000234.1 GCA_018645765.1 Gammaproteobacteria bacterium
ACTAAGTGCGTTTTCATGACACCCTGCCCCGCTGCATCAATTCCGCCGTAACGATCGCCTCATCATTGAAGGGATAACGGGCGCCTTGAATCTCTTGATACTGCTCATGCCCTTTACCCAGAATCACAACCACATCCCCCGGTTCTTGCAGGGCTAAGGCCCGCTGGATGGCCGCCTTCCGATCGGTCAGGCAATTAGCCGGATCCAAGGGGACGGCGAGATCTCGGCACATGTCATCAATAATAGTCGCTGGGCTCTCGGATCGCGGATTATCACTGGTAAAGAGACAAAGATCGCTGTGCCGGACTGCCGCGTCCCCCATTAAAGGCCGTTTGCCTGGATCGCGATCGCCACCACAGCCCAACACACAAATCAGCCGGTTCTTACAGTGCAGTCTGAGCGACAGCAGCACCTGGGTCACAGCATCGGGTGTGTGCGCAAAATCAATGAGTACCGTCCGATCCGCATGCGGCACCTGCTGTAGCCGACCCGGTGGCGGCTGACAATTGGAGAGCGCGGCGCCCATATCATCGAGTTCAACGCCATACCAATAAAGCAGGCCCGCCACCGCCAGCAAATTGCTGACATTGTGCCGCCCGAGCACCGCGCTCCGTACGGTTGTGCAGCCGGCTGGGGTACACAATCTAAATTGAACGCCCGCCGCCTGAAATTCCAGCGCCTCGGCACGGATCAGGGCACCAGGGGCATCCATTTGACTATAGCCCAGCACTTCCGGCACCTGCGGTGCTTGCGCTAAAGCGGCGAGCCAAGGGTCATCTAAATTCAAGAGCGCGCACTGCAACCCTTCCCACTGAAGCAATTTGGCCTTAGCTTCACGATAGCTTGCCATGTTACCGTGATAGTCGAGGTGATCACGCGTGACATTGGTGAACACAGCGGCGTGGATCGTTGTGCCCACCAGACGGCCTTGCACGAGACCATGCGATGACGCCTCAATAAGCGCCATTTTGGCTCCCGCATCCAGCATAGATTTAAGCGATGATTGAATGACCACCGCGTCCGGCGTTGTGAGCCCAGAGTCCTGAAGGCTCGTCAAAAACCCTTTCCCAAGCGTTCCGATAATGCCCGCCGAGCGGTTCAAATACGTTAAGGCGCTTGCCGCTAGATAGGTTACGGAGGTTTTACCATTGGTTCCGGTCACAGCGACTGTCGTCAAATGCTTCGACGGCTCACTATAAAAACGACTCGCCATTTTACCGATCTCGTCCGCCAAATTCGGCACACCGATCACGGGGACCCCTATACCCTCTTGGGCCGATGCCGAATCACAGAGTACGGCGCAGGCCCCAGCAGCCACCGCATTTTTGATAAAACAGCGACCATCATGCGCGTTACCCTGCAGCGCAATGAAGACCTGCCCCGGCTCGACGCGCCGACTATCTAACGCAATACCCGTTACTGCAATATCCGGCAGGTCAACCCTTGGCAACAATGCGCGTAAAGAGACGGTCATTACACAGCCTCCCGAGTATCAGTGGGCGGCACACTCAGCAATCGCAATACATTCGACATGACTCTGGAAAAAATAGGCGCCGCGATACTGCCGCCGCCAACCTGTTCGGTTTTCGGCTCGTTGATCAAGACCACGCCCACAAACCTTGGCGAGTATTGCGGCGCGAACCCTGCGAAAAACGCAATATGCCGCGTATCGTCGTATCCGTTCTTACCGATTTTTCGCGCTGTTCCAGTCTTACCGCCAACATCATAGGATTCAATCGCAGCTTTTTTCCCCGTGCCTTCGGTGATCACGCGCCCGAGCATGCTTTGCAGCTGAAAGGCAATCTGCGCATTCATCACCCGCTCACCTTTCGAGGTCTGATCCGCAATCAGTGTGACCTCACGCTTGATACCGCCCGATGCTATGGTGCTGTAAGCCGATGCAAGCTGAAGCGGGGTCACGGTCAAACCATAACCATAGGCAAAAGTTACGCGTTCAATGTCCTTCCATCGGCGACGGTTGGGCAGGAATCCGCTGCTCTCCCCTGGAAAGCCAACACCCGTGACTTCACCAAAGCCCAGCGTTTGGAACTGCTTCCAAATATCGTATTCGTTAAGACTGAGCGCAAGCCGGCTAATCCCAACTTGACTGGAATACGCTAAGATACCGCCTAAGTCCAAGACGCCTCGATTACGAGGATCCTTTATAACGGCATCATCAACTCTTAAAAACCCAGGACTGGTGTCGATCGTGTAATCCAAATCGAGACCCGACTCTAATGCAACCGCAACCGTAAAGGGCTTCACCGTTGAGCCGGGCTCAAAGACATCGGTCACCGCTCGATTTCGCACTGACGAGAGATCTAACTGAATACGATTGTTGGGGTTGTAAGACGGCTGGTTTGCCATCGCCAGTACTTCACCGGTTTGGACGTCCAAGAGCACGAAAGACCCCGATAGCGCCTCGTATTGTGCGATCGCTGATTTGAGCTCCCGATAAGCCAAGAACTGTAAGCGTTGATCAATCGAGAGCCTTAGATTTCGGCCCGGAACTGCCTCAGCAACAGGCATAATATCCCGAACGATTTCACCATAGAGGTTTTTAAGTACCTTCTTTTTGCCAGGCTTGCCACTCAACCAGTCATCAAACGACAACTCAATGCCTTCCTGACCGACATCATCGATATTGGTAAAACCCACGACATGCGCTGCGATTTCACCGCCGGGATAGAATCGGTGGTACTCCTTCTCGCCATAAACGCCAGGCAATCCAAGACTCAGGATCGCATCGGCCTCGGAGGGTTTAGCACGGCGTCGAAGGTAAACAAAATTGCGGCTTTCAGCGCGGCGCATTTTAAGCGTGAATTCCTCAACCGAGACCCCAAGCCCCGTCGATAGCTCGGTGAGGCTTTGCTGATCCTCCGGGAGCTCGGAAGGATTAGCCCATAGCGAGACAACCGGCGAACTCACCGCTAACGGGTTATCTCGGCGGTCCAAAATCATGCCGCGGTGGGCATTGATCCGCTCCATTCGAATGGTTCGGGCATCACCCTGATCTTGAAGAAAGTCTTTTTCAGACATTTCGATATAGATCAGTCGTCCGGCACCGCCCGCCATCAATAGCAAAAACAAAAATGCTGCCAGATGGATTCTGAAGGCAGGGGTCATTCCTGGTCTCCATCAACGCTGGTGGTTTGCAAAAGCCTCGGCGAGCGACGCATCAAAACCAAATTAGCTTGACGCGGCGTCTGCATGTGCAACTCCTCCCGCGCCAACTGGTCAACGCGGTTGTAACCGGCCCAGGCGCTTTGCTCAAGCAATAACCGCTCGTACTCGCTATCGAGATTATCACTAACATGCTCTTCAACTTGAATTCGACTGTAGAGCGCTCGCGTTTCATGGGACACCAAAATCACACCCACACTCGACGCCAAAACAAAAGCCATGATCAACAGGACCCGTCTTGGCCAGCCGCCACCTAACCAGCTCAAACATTGCAGCACTAACGGTTGACCGCTCACGCAATTTTCTCCATCGCACGCATGACCGCACTACGAGCCCGTGGGTTCAGCGCCAATTCTGGGTTCGTTGCACGCCACTTCCCAAGAGAGCGCACTGGCCGTTGAATCTGATGATCAAAAATCGGGAATTTAGACGGGTAGGGATCGTTTTTTTCTTGCTGCTTGATGAACCGTTTAGCACGACGGTCTTCTAAAGAATGAAAGCTAATCACAACCAACCGCCCACCCATTTCGAGCAAGTCAGGCGTTGCTGCCAAGCATTCGTCAATGTCCTTGAGCTCCTGATTCACCTGAATACGAACTGCCTGAAAAACCCGAGTTGCCGGATGTTTATTGGGATCATGACTTGGCGAAACTTTGGCGACCAACTGCGCCAAATCCTGGGTTGTTTGCAGCGGCGTGACAGCCCTTGCGGCAACGATGCCGCGCGCAATCCGTCGTGCATGGCGCTCCTCACCATATTCCTTCAGCACCACCCCGATTTCCGATTCAGAGGCCCGATTGAGCCACTCTGCCGCGGTTTCGCCCGCTGTATTATCCATTCGCATATCTAACGGACCGGGCTTACCAAAACTAAACCCGCGTTCCGCCACATCCAGTTGATTTGAGGACACGCCGAGATCTAGCAAAATGCCATCGACCCTATCGACCGATGAAGCGGCCACATGATCTTTGATTTGCGCAAAAGATCCTTGAACAATCGACACTCGAGCATCATGACCCATACTAGCTTGAGCCACCGCGATCGCCTCTGGATCTTTATCAATTACCATTAATCGCCCTTGGTCTGAGAGCTTGCTCAAGATTGCTGCCGAATGTCCGCCACGGCCAAAAGTACAATCGATGTAAAAGCCATCTAATCGATGCACCAAGACATCGACCGCCTGTTCGAGCATTACAGGAATGTGCGTCATGACGCCTCGACCTAGAGTGAAAGTGATTGCAATTCATCCGGCATACCGCCTTCTGACTGCACTTCAAGCCATTGATCGCGTCGAGCGCTCCATGTGAGCTCATCCCACAATTCCAATTTATTACCTTGACCTAACAAAACCGTTTGCTTGTCCAGACCGGCGTATTCTCTGAGTGGCGGCGTAATTAAAATACGACCATTTTTATCCATGGGGATATCAGTGGCGTGGCCGATCAACAAACGCTGCACCCGTCGCGCTGCAGTGTTAAAACTCGGCAGCGATTCAACCTTTCTTTGAATATCTTCCCAAGCAGGCTGCGGATAAATCAGCAGGCAGCGTTCCTCGGTATCGATGGTGACCACCACAGCACCCCGACAAGATTCCATAATCTCATCGCGATAACGCGTGGGTACCGTCAGGCGACCCTTCGCATCCATGTTGACCTGGTTGACCCCTCTGAACACTGCCGTAATCCCTTCGATTAAAATTGCCCACTAAACTCCACAAATACCCACATTTGTGCACTTCGAACAATAAAAAGACCCGGCAATGAAGTCAAGCAGGTAAAATCGAAATTTCCTTAGGTTTCACAAGGGTTTAGGAAAGATTCGAAATCTGGAAATGCGTTTACAGATAGTTCGCCATCTTGAACAGGCAGATGAAGGCGTAACTTAATGTAGATTATTAAGTTAGAGGGTTTTTATATCTTTTTAGAATATGAAACTGAAAATAAGTGGGAGTTAGCAATAAGCCGGGTTCTGTCGAGGATAATCATTCATCTGTGATGTCTGTCGCCAAACACCTATAGCAACCTACCCGAACTCACCTGCGGGCCGCAGTCATCGAGTTCCTATTTGGTCTTGCTCCGAGTGGGGTTTACCTTGCCACAACTGTTACCAGC
>JABGWC010000125.1 GCA_018645765.1 Gammaproteobacteria bacterium
GATTAAGCCTTACGTTAACCGCCTGACAGGCGCACCGCAATAAAAGCTCCCATCTCGTCCCAGCAACAAGGCTGACGTAACAATGGGGCAATACTTCGATTGTTCTCAGATAAGGCTGAGGGTGATGCGCGCTCCGAAGCTTGCCGAACTGTGTTCACCTAGAACTTGTAAGTTTTTAAAGGATAGACCATTCAAGTTGATACAGGCCCATTGCACGAGCTAGAACTTTTATTACAGATCAAGCGAGCTTTTGTGGAACTAAAGCAACAGTTGGTGATACCACGCGCCATCGAGGTGGTCTGGCAAGCGCTAAACGACCCTGATAAACCTCTGATTTCAGCCTGCCCGCAATCGATGCGGTGACCTTGTCCGCAGAGGCCCTGAACGCCGATATGCACGCCAGTGCAAAATATCGGGCGCATCTCGGTAAAGTCTTAATCAAGCGCGGGGTCGCGGCATTATCTGCTTAAGGCTGCAATCCCCATAATGGCGCAAGCCTTTATGGCTGAGTGCTTAAGACCCGCCTAAAGCCTCCATGGCCGCGCCGGGCATGCTGATATCTATATCTCGTTTTTTAGGTGCTAACCCAAAGCAAAGGATCGATATTCAACTGGCGTCATTCACACTGGCTTCCGAAAGCAACACGAAGGCACACTTTGAATCATTGAGTCCGTCTTTTAATCAATCAGGGCACAGCCCCAGGGATGGTTAGAGACGGGATTTTAAGATGCGCGCGCATGTCACCAATGAGTGAATGCCGAATTTCGCGCTGGGTAAAGGCCCAGCCTTGTACTGAGAGAGAAAACGTATCGAAGTATTCCCCAACAAAAATTGCTTGAAGCGGAAAATCCGGTGTTTGTTGGTAAACCGTCACATAGCAATGGCCACTGGCCGTGCCTGCCGCGTCATCAATATCCAGCGTGAGATTCGTAATGACGTGTTTTGTCCGCGGGGTTCCATCCTCATACAAAATCATGTTGTTCATTGATTCGGGGCCTGGCACTCGCCCTTCTGCAATCCACGTGGCGTTTGCGAAAAGCCTGCCAAAGGTTTTCAGATCACCGGAATCAATCGCCGTACAATATAAGCTCATCAGGTCCATAATTTCTTTTTGCGCGTTCATCCCACCTCACTCTCTTAATCTTCAAAATCACATTACGGGCTCATGATAAAAATGAAAAGCTGAGGGCGCGTAATACTCGGTTAGCACCTGGCCGCCAGCCTCTGCGAGGGTTTATGCGCGACGCACTCGGGCACTAAAGCCGAATGCGTTGTCAGGTTCGACGCCTTAGCCCAACCGGCCCAAAGCAGGCGCCTATCGAGCGCAATCAACTGGCTCGATGCCTCAGGTTCTGATCACTCACTATATTTGAATCTTTCGTGGGCCAACGAACTGCTTCTCAAGGATAACGGGCGCGCCCGCAGGCGGTGCGAGCCGATCAGCGTGACAGAGCGCCTCAATTTCATCCCGCACTTTCGGGTCTAATTGTGCCGCCATATTCGATGCCCTGTAACGCTTGGTGCCCGATTGCTTATCAACCATTGAGCGAACCCAAGCGGGGCAGACCGCATTCAAAATCGCGAGGCGATCCTCACCACTCACATTCAACTCTGGACAGGCGCGGTGCCACGTTCTGGAATCATAGATTAATGCCGCGCCTGCCGGCGCTTGCATTTGCATCACCTGATCATGCGGGGCGGTTCCGATTCGAGTGCCCCCTTCGTTCAAAGCGCGCGGTGGCCATCGGCGGTGTAAATGTGAGTCAGGAACATATTGGGTTGCCCCATTTTCGGCGCGGAAAGCATCAATACAAAGATTGAATTGCACCCCATAAACCGCGTCATCCTGCCAGCGATCATCTGGATAGACATCTGGGTGATAAGGATAATCCGCGTGCCAACCTTCCTCAGGGAATTGTCCGATTAAATCTTTCGCTGGTCGCAGCACCGTCATTGCTGGCTGATGACAAAATCGAATGTTTGATGCGCCGAGATAAGCGCGCAAGACCCACAGAGCAGCCGGATGTGTAACCGCGTTGCAAACATCTTGGCTCCAAGCGATGCCGTGGGGCACACCAAACCGGTCATCGAACGCTGGCGGTACGGGTTCCAGTTGGTCAATTTGCTGCGCCGTTACCGTTTTGATGCGCTCGAGCGCGGCCTCGTTGATTAAACCATCGACCACCGTATAACCATGCGCCCTGAGTTCGCCCAAATAATCATCAAGCGGTCGCGCCGGCCAGACCATCCCATCGATAGGAGAAGGAC
>JABGWC010000177.1 GCA_018645765.1 Gammaproteobacteria bacterium
CGGACGATATCTGGATTCACCGCGATCCCGCAGTTCACAACACACAACACGCGATGCACCCGAATCTTACCCGCATCAACCGACACCTCAGCCACTTGCGCGACATCGGTTAAAAACGAGTGATGTGCCGCAAAGCCTAGATAGCGGCCCGGCGCCGGGGTCATCGCGTCCATCGCTTTGCCTGCAACCCGAATGACCTGCTGCAACCTCGGATTGTTCTCAGTGTTTTTAATTCGAAAAGCAACCGCATCTTCGCCGGCGGCTATTGCCAGCTCATCTATCATCGATTCTTTCGCGAACGCCGTGTAGGAATGGCCGACCGAACGCCAAAAAGTTAAGGGTAGCCCGTGGTCAATCGTCGTGTGCGTGACCCGTGTATTAGGCTGGTCATAATCCTCATAAAGGCCTTCAAGACTCGACGGATCCGCAACCCAGCCATTGAACGCGCCTTCCGCTAGGCCCACCGTCCAGCCGATCAAACCGTCGCCAAGGCCAGGAAACAAAGCAGGCATCATATTCTTAATGGTCTCGGGAGAGATATTGCCGCCAACCCGCTTTGCGTCCCAGGCTGTGATTTTCCCTGATTCAGAAAGGCCTGCACGCAGGCGCATAAGTGATGCTGGCCGGTACAGACCATTTTTAAGATCGTCCTCCCGAGACCACAACAGCTTGATCGTTTTTTCCGTTGCAACCGCCACCTGAGTGGCTTCTATTATATGGGTCAGTGTACCCCGACGACCAAAACTACCGCCCAAATAGGTTTGGTGAACGCGAACCTGCTCTGGTGCAAGGCCTGCAAACCGGGCGACCAAACCTTGGGCTCCGGATGGCCCTTGAGTACCGGACCAAACATCGGCTTCCCCATTTTGAACGCGCACCACGGCATTCATTGGCTCCATGGGCGCATGCGACAAATAGGGCGTCCAGTATTCTGCCTCGAGCACTTGGTTGGCCGCCGTCAAGGCGCCATCTACATCGCCCTCATCGGTTGCCGAAACCGTATCAAATGCAGCGAGAGCGGCTTGATAGTCCGCACGAATCTCTGCAGAACTCAGTTTGGATAACGCAACCGTTTCCCACTCAACACCTAAAGTCTCCGCGGCGGTCTTCGCCTGCCAATATTGTTCAGCAACCACGGCAACGCCACTGCCTATTTCAATAACATCTGTAACACCCGGCATTGCTAAGGTTTTGCTGGCATCAAAAGAAACAAGCTTGGCGCCGGCCACGGGCGAGCGTTTCACCACGGCGTGGTGCATATCCGGCAGATCAACGTCGATTCCGAAGACCGCGCTGCCGTTTGATTTCGCGAGCGCATCGACCCGAGTGGATTCCCGACCGATGTAGCGAAAGGCACTCTGCGGCTTGAGGGGCGCCTCGGTGGGTGCGATCAAGCCCGCGGCCGTTTGGACAAACTGCCCATACGGATAACGCTTATCCGCCACGATAATGTGGCCGTCCTCGGTGCTCATCGCATCCGGCGTCACGCCTAGATCCAGCGCTGCCGCAGACAACAACAGCGCCCGAGTGTTGGCGCCAACTTGGCGTAGCGGCTCATAATGCGCATTGATCGCATTACTGCCGCCAGTTGCTTGAACCCCCATGCCTGGGTTGTTGTAATCCTCATGCACCCCGGCGAGTAGGATCTCCATATTGAGGGGGTCATAATCCAGCTCCTCACCGACAAGTGTTGACAGACCCGTGGTCACGCCCTGCCCCATCTCGTCTCGGGCGGTATAAAACTTGACCGTGTTGTCCGGCAGTATCTGCAAGAACGCATTGGGCACAAAGCCGCCTTCGGACAACTCAATGGGCAGCGGCCCCGGTGTCGAGCATCCGGTCAAAGAAAAACCAATCACGACCCCGCCGCCTAAGACCGCCGTGGCTTTTAAAAATCCTCGGCGCGAAACATTTTCAATCTTCATAGGTTACGCCCCCTGCGCTCGGGCAGCATTTCGAAACAGCGGTTGGGCCGAACTCGCCGCAAGGACTGCTTTTTTAATGCGCGGGTAACAGCCACTCCGACAAATATTGCCAGACAACGCCGTATCAATTTCAGACTCAGTTGGGTTCGGGTTCTCATCGAGCA
>JABGWC010000123.1 GCA_018645765.1 Gammaproteobacteria bacterium
CATGGCCGGCAATTGCCCGGGTTTTATCGGAAACCGCATGATCGGTGGCTATTCTCGTCAGGCGAACCTCATGATTCTCGAAGGCGCAAGCCCAGAGCAGGTCGATGCGGTGATCTATAACTTTGGCCTCGCTATGGGGCCCTTTGCGATGGCGGATATGGTCGGCCTGGATCTGGGTTGGCGTGCCAGAAAAATGCGCGGTGGCTCGAATGATATTACCGCTCGCATTCCCGATGCGCTGTGTGAAATGGACCGATATGGCCAGAAAAACGGGTTAGGGTATTACCGGTATGAAAACGGCGATCGAACGCCGGTGGTCGACCCGATTGCGTTGGAAGTGATCGAGCGCGTTTCCGAGAATTTAGGCTACCAGCGTAAGAATTTTTCTGATGAAGAGATTCTCAAGCGTTGTATTTATCCTTTGGTGAATATTGGTGCGCAATTGTTAGACGAAGGCCATGCGTTGCGGGCTGGCGATATTGATACGGTCTACGTGAATGGGTATGGCTTTCCAAATCATGTTGGTGGCCCGATGTGGTTTGCCGATGCCCAGGGGCTGAGCAGCGTCCTGGCAGATATCCAGCGGTTTTATACCGAGACAGGGGATGAAGCTTGGAAGCCTGCGCCCTTGCTTGAACGACTTGTGGCGGAAGGTAAGACCTTTGCGTCGTTGGATCAGTAAAGCGGCATGTTTGATCCTATGCTTCTGCCCTCGATTCCCACGGTCTTGGGTCGATCGGTTAATCGGTTCCGGCACTTGGTTGTGCGACCGCTGTCGCGCTGGCAAAAGGTTTTCTATGGGCTCGCCGCGGCAATTTTGGTGCTGCTTGGCCTGATCGGTTTAGTCCTGCCAGTGCTGCCAGGACTCGTCTTTCTTGCATTGGCCGCTGGACTGCTGGCGCGGGTCTCCCCGCGGTTTGGCCATTGGTGGTATCAAAAGCCGCTAGTGCAACGATTAATGCGAAAGCAGCAACAGCTGAAAGACGCATGGTCTGGTGCTTGGCGGCGTTCAATGAGGTCGAGTCGGGTTGTGGTTGCAAGGGTGGCGCAGGATCTGCTTCGCGATTGCGGGCGGTTGGTGGTCGTCCTTGTTGTGTGGGTTGGAAAACAGGTGCGTCGGATATGGCGATACCGGTTCGCCCGTAAGTGAACGCTTTGACCCGACGGTTTTTAGCGGTGCAGATGGGTCTACTCAGCAGGTGATTAGATGGATTTTTTGGTAGAACAAACCTACTTTGAATTGTGGCAAAAACAGTTTGATGCAACGCTTGCACCAAAGGATTGGCTCGCTGCCTCTGGCGCCTTAGCGGGCTCCCTATCGGAGGTTTTTATGGCTGGATATCAGACGGCGATGCGGTGTCAATTTGGGATTAATGATTCGGCTTGGGCTGCTTTTTGCGTCAGCGAAGGGGTCGATGGCTTACCGCCTGTTGTGCAAGATGACGAAGGGCTATTAACCGGTGTTAAAACATGGGTTGCAGCGGCATCGGTTGTGACGTCATTTTGGGTAAAAGTGGGTCGGGGCAGTGAATCGTTTTACGTTGTGTTACCCCGCGAGACAAAAGGGCTGAGTTTAACCCTCAATCGTAACGAAGGTTTTCTGCCAGAGTTGTGTGTTGGCCGGTTACAACTGGATAAAGTTGCACCACCTGCCCCGCAAATCATCTCTAAAGCCGGGCTTAAACAATTTCCCAAGCTCGAGGCCAGCTGCATCTTGATTGCGTGTTTGGGTTATTTAGCAAGCCACGGTTTTACGTGGGCATCTGACCTCCTTGCCCGTCATAGCGCCCCCGTTATCGATCAGCGAAGCGATGCAGCGCTCGCAGCGCTTGCCTTGGACCTGCAGACATTCATCAAAGCTGCGCCGGAGCTGTCTGTAAAGTTAGCCGGTTGGGATCGTGATCGGCGTTTAATCGAGATGTACCTCGGCATGCTCCTGAAGCAACCGAGCTAAAGTCAGGACTGCCCTGGTGGACCATCGTCAAGACGCTTGGCTAGGCGTTTAAGGAACACCTGCATCACCCGCTGGGCTTGTAGGTCTCCTGCGCTCTCGGCAGCGGCGATACCGAACCGCAAGGTTGCCGTGGCGTCAATAAGATTCTCACGATCCTTTTGAACTTGGGCGAGCTGTTGGTAGGCCGCGGTATACGTTGGATCAAGCTCAAGGCACCGTTTGAGGTGTTGCTCGGCTTGGATAAGATGATCATCTGGCTGCTCTTTGAGATAAGCCGAGGCCAAACCAAAACGCAAGAGGGCTGAATCTTGGCCTTTGTCGAGGAGTGCCATGAGTGCGGTAATGTTGGGCATCAGGATTGTCTTTGAGAACCTTTCAAAAAGAATAGTCGAAACACTGGATTGACGCATTAAGATTAAAGTGACCGGTCAGTGAATGGGTAGAAGGAGGCAAAAAGATGCGGCATGAGATGAGTCAAGATCCACAGCGCTTCCGGTCTGAAGTCCTTGCATTGAATAATGACAATACGCCGCATGTGAATGCTTTGAGCGAAGAAGCGCTCGATGCGCTGATTGCGCAAGCGGCATCGTTTCGGGTTATGACCAACCAAGACAAGACCTTGTCTGGATTCGTGCTACTCCTTCGTGAAGGACAAGCCTATGAGAGTCTTAACTACCGGTGGTTTTCTGAGACCTTTGAAGAATTTCTTTATGTCGACCGGATTATTGTTGCGCCGGATTGTCGCGGTGAAGGCGTGGCGCAAGCATTGTATGATCATGCGATTGATTTGGCGCGGGCAATGGGGGTCGAAAACCTGACCTGTGAGGTGAATTTGGCGCCGCCCAACCCTCGGTCTCTTGCTTTTCATCATGGCCAAGGCTTTCAAGAAATGGCGCAACAAATGACGGATGGTGGTTTGAAACGCGTCTCGCTGCTGCGGAAGACCGTTGATGCTTGAACGCTACCTGGGACAAATCGCAGTTGCGGTGGCGCTGGTAATGGGTGCGGTATTCTGGCTAATGCAAGATCCGGCGCCGCCGGTTGCTCAGGTGATCGAAGCAGCGGCGCCGGTTGTGGCGCCGGTGCGCACGCGAGTCGATGCGGTTATGACCGGGTGCGTACGCAAAGGACGAACCACCAGGGTCGAAGGGCTCGTGCGGAATCTTGGTACGCTGGATGTTACCCGCGTGACGGTTCAAAGCATCTGGAAGCGGGGTGATGGCTCGGTCGTCGACACAGGACTGATTTATGCCATCGGAGAGGATCAGACTTTGGCGGCAGGTAAGGATGCAATGTTTTCGGATACGACAGATTTAAGAGGGGTTGAGCGGTGTAATGTTCGGGCCCTGGACTGGTGGTCTGATGAGTGATCAGGCAGCGCCGCCTACGCTGCGCGCGGCACGACAAAGCGCCAGTTCTGTGGGTGGAGCTGATCCGTCTGCTACGACGCCTCGCACTCAGCATCCCCTGCCAGAAGCCCTGACGGACGTTGAAATGCAGGCCTATCGAAGCCAAGGCTATATCCTGCGTCGGGCGGTATTTTCGAGGGTCGAAATCGAGCAACTCAATGCGGTCATTGATCCATTGGCGGCGGCTGCCGTTGCTCGGAGCCATGAAGGCCACGAGTACCGTATTGACGGGCGTCGATTTGTTGATTTGGGTGACCAAACCTTGCAGTTTGAGCCTGCCCCATTTGAGCAGAATTTAAGGGTGTTGGAGCCGGCTCACCCGCTTTCCAGTGCAGTATTGACGCTTTTGAGAGATGCGCGGTTGGTGCAGCCGATGCAGGCGTTAACGGGCAGTGATCACGTGTCGCTTTGGACCGACAAGATTAATTTTAAACGGCCAGGCGGATCCGAGTTCGGTTGGCATCAAGATGCGCCTTATTGGATGCATGATGCCACTCACCTGACGCAATTACCGAATGTTATGGTGACATTGGATGATGTTGTGCCAGGCTCTGGTGGTTTTCGGGTGGTGCAAGGGAGTCATCAAGCGGGCATTTATCCTGCTCGGAATGACGGTACTCAGCTCGAAGGTTTTTACACCCATGACGATCAGGTCGATTTTTCACAAGTCATTGAGTTTAACGAGCCAGCTGGTAGTGCTATTTTTTTCGATCCTTTTTTGATCCATGGCTCGGCATGCAATCAATCAGGCAAGCGACGACGCGCGCTGATTGCCACCTATCAACCGGCTAATCTGCCGACCCTAAAAACCAAGCAGGTCGTGAATCTGGGGTGATTGCGCAAAGCAAATCCACCGCGCGCCTCGACTTCAAAATCGATTTGCTGCTGAGTCGCGTAAAAGAGGCATCGATCGCGCGATGAACGTCAAAATTAAGGATCATGATGAAAGTTCTTCTGAACGCCGACCCCCAACCTGCGAAAGTCCTGCGCCTTGTGCTTGGAGATCAGCTGGATGCCCATCACAGCTGGTTTGAGCAGGTCGACCCGGACGTCGTCTATGTCATGGCTGAATTGCCGCAAGAGCAGCACTATGTACGGCATCACATACAAAAGACGGTGGCATTCTTTCTGGCAATGGCGCGCTTTGCAGACAGGGTGCGGGGCATGGGACATCGCATGTGTCATTTCGATTTAG
>JABGWC010000233.1 GCA_018645765.1 Gammaproteobacteria bacterium
GCGGGTTTCATCATGATCATGCTGAGCTTGCCGGTCTTTTTGCCGCAGTTTGCGGCATTGCTTGAAGCCGGGTTCTTACAAATGCTGGTGATTTTGGAGTAAGGCATGGCTGAAGATACGTCCCAAGAAAAAACAGAAGAACCCACCGAGCGCCGGCTTGAAGACTCGCGCAAGAAGGGCCAAACCGCGCGCTCGAAAGAACTCAATATTCTGCTGAGTTTGATGGCAGCCTCGATTGGCATGGTGTTTTTGGGTCAGTATCTGATGACCGATCTGCATGCCTTAATGACGCAAGGGCTCGCCTTTGAGCCGTCACGAATTCGCAATCCGGATCAGATGTTTGAGGCAATTCGCACCCAGGCTGCCCTTGGCTTATCGGCGATCCTCCCATTTCTGGGACTTTTGGTGTTTTCCGCTTTTCTAGGCCCAGTTGCCTTGGGCGGGTTGGTTTTCAGTGTCGACGCCCTAGCGCCAAAGCTGGAAAAAATCAGCCCGATGAAAGGCCTTGTCCGAATGTTTGGCGTTCAAAGTTTGATGGAGCTGATCAAAGCCTTATGTAAGTTCCTGTTGGTCGCAACGGCGGCAATCCTGATTATTTATTACTCGATGAATACGATTATTGGTCTTGGGTATATGAGCTTTTTTGGCGCCCTCGCCAGCACCGGCGATTTGCTGATGTGGTCGTTTATCGGTTTTAGTTCGGTACTAATTTTTGTGGCCAGTATTGATGTGCCCTTTCAACTTTGGAATCACAACAAACAGCTCAAGATGACGATGCAAGAAGTCAAAGATGAAATGAAGGAAAGCGAAGGTCGCCCGGAAGTGAAAAGCCAGATTCGCCGGATGCAACGTCAGCTTTCTGAGCAGCGCATGATGGATTCGGTGCCCATGGCGGACGTCATCATCACCAACCCGACCCACTATGCCGTGGCGCTTAAATATGACCAAGAAGGCCTTGGCGCCCCGCGGGTTGTTGCCAAGGGCCAAGATTTTATGGCGCTAAAAATTCGAGAAGTAGCAGAAGCCAATAACGTACCGATTTTTGAGGCCCCACCCTTAGCGCGAGCGCTGCACGGCATGGTTGAGATCGGTCATGAAATACCCGGCGATCTGTTTAAAGCCGTGGCCCAGGTTTTGGCCTATATCTTCCAATTAAAGACGCTGGGTCAGCAAACCCCAGTCAAACCGGTTGCGCCCAGTTATTTCGACGTGCCCGACAAGTATAGAGGTGAAGTGGTATGACAATGAATGCCCCGCAATCAACCCAAGCGGTTGATCTGTCGAATATGGTTCGAGCCGTAGGGCTCGGAACCCCGATCTTAATCTTATTGCTGCTGGCGATGATGGTCTTGCCCTTGCCGCCACTGGCGCTGGATTTACTCTTTACCTTTAATATCGCGCTCTCGCTGATGGTGCTCTTGGCGGCGGTGTATGCCCTGCGGCCGCTCGATTTTGCGGTCTTTCCAACCATTCTGCTGATCGCGACCTTGCTGCGGTTGGCCTTGAACCTTGCATCGACTCGGGTTGTGTTGCTCGAAGGGCACACCGGCACCGATGCTGCTGGGCAGGTGATCAAGGCGTTTGGTGACTTTGTTGTGGGCGGCAACTATGCTGTCGGTTTGGTCGTCTTCGCCATTTTAGTCATTATAAACTTCGTCGTGGTGACGAAAGGCGCCGGCCGGGTCTCAGAAGTGTCTGCTCGATTTACCTTGGACGCGATGCCCGGTAAGCAGATGGCCATTGATGCCGATATGAACGCAGGGGTGTTATCCCAAGAAGAAGCTCGCGTTCGCCGAGCCGATGTTGCCCGGGAAGCCGACTTTTACGGGTCTATGGATGGTGCCTCCAAATTTGTTCGGGGTGACGCCATTGCCGGACTATTAATTCTATTTATCAACATCATTGGCGGCCTGGTCATCGGCATGGCGCAGCATGATTTATCCCTCAGTGTTGCAGCAGAAAATTACATTCTGTTGACGATTGGCGATGGGCTGGTCGCGCAGATTCCATCACTGCTGCTCTCAACCGCCACCGCCATTGTGGTCACTCGGGTATCGGACTCGTCCGAGATGGGCGATCAGATTTTGAGTCAGCTGTTGAGTTCCAGTAAGTCGCTTTATATTACGGCCGCAGTGATTGGGTCATTGGGTCTCGTGCCCGGCATGCCGAACTTTGTGTTTTTGAGTATCGCCGCGGCGTTAGTTGGACTGGGCATGTTCTTAACCCAGTCTCGCACGGAAACCACCGAGCGCGCTGAGGCGGCGACCTTAGAGGCCTTGCCTGCGCCGAAACCGGTCGATGAAGAGTTGAGTTGGGATGATGTGCCGCAAACGGACATGATTTCGTTGGAAGTGGGGTATCGCTTGATTTCCTTGGTGGACAAGGCCCAGGGCGGCGAACTCCTTGGGCGAATCCGAAGTGTTCGTAAGAAGCTTTCTCAAGATCTTGGGTTCTTGCTGCAATCGGTTCATATCCGGGACAACTTGGATCTGGATCCAAACCATTATCAAATCCAAGTGATGGGCGTGCCGGTTGCTAACGGCGTGATTTATCCAGGCAAAGAAATGGCGATTAACCCCGGCCAAGTGTTTGGAGAGCTCAATGGTATTGCAGCGAAGGATCCGACCTTCGGTCTTGATACGGTCTGGATCGAGCCGGCTCAGCGTGAAGAGGCGCAATCCTTAGGCTTTACCGTGGTTGATGCCGGAACGGTGATCGCAACCCATTTGAGTCAAATCCTGAAGGACCATGCGCATGAGTTCCTGGGCCACGATGAAGTGCAGCAGCTTTTGGACAATCTGGCCAAGTCTGCGCCCAGGTTGGTTGAGAGCCTTGTGCCCAATTTGTTGAGCTTGGGCGCGGTCCTTAAAGTGATGCAAAACCTGTTGGCTGAACAGGTGCCGATTAAGGATGTTCGGTCAATCGCCGAGGCTTTGGCGGATGGGGCCTTGAAGAGTCAAGATCCTGACGCGTTAACGACGGGCGTCCGAATCGCACTGTCCAGAACAATTTATGAGCAAATCAATGGGTTAGCGCCCGAGCTCGAAGTTTTGTCCCTTGAGCCAAGGTTGGAACAGATGTTGCAAGATGCAGTAAGAGGTCAACAACAATCGATGGGACTCGAGCCAGGATTGGCAGAGCAAATGTTGCAACAGATTAACGAAGGCGTGATTCAAATGGAGAACCAAGGTAAGCCCGCCGTGTTACTGGTTGCATCAACCATTCGGCTTTGGTTGGCGAGTTTGGTGAAGAGCAATAACAAAGGCTTGCATGTGTTGGCGTATGACGAAATACCCGCAGAAAAACGCATACGAGTGGTTGGAACGGTTGGTAATGCGCAGGCAGCTTAGCGCCTAACGGTTTGGAGAAAGGTATGGAAATTAAACGATTTTTGGCAGACGACGTACGGGAAGGAATGCTCAGCGTTCGCAGCCTGTTAGGGCCTGAGGCCGTCATTTTATCGAACCGACGGGTCGGTCAGAAGATTGAGATCCTGGCGACCAATCAGTTCGATGCGGATGCGCTAGAGGTCTCCGATGTGACGAAAAAATCAAAGGTTGAGGTTTCGGACTTTGGCGACGCAAACCAGCGCGCAAGTGTTGCGCCGATCGCACCTGAGCGTCCGCGCGAAATAGTGCCGATGACGCAAGCCCCTGCGGCTTTGTCGGCGGAAGGATCAGTCGGGTTGACGGATCAGATCGGGATTGATGCCGCGGCGCCGCAGCCGATGGCCGATCCAGAACCGGCTGCGACGAAAGTGACCTTGTCGGATCGAGTGTTGGGCTTGGGCGAGCGTTTGCCGGGTTTGGGTCCAAAAACCGCCGAGCCGCGGCAAAGTGTTGCCGCGCCAAAGCTGCAAGAGATTTCTGGCCTTGGCACTGAGACCCTAAACGGCTTGCAGCAGGAGCTGGGCAACCTTAAAACCTTGTTGGTCGGTGAGTTGGCCAAATTGCGTGCGGAGCGACCAGGTTCGCAAGCGTCGGTGACCCAAGCCAGGCTGCGGTTGTCTGAACTCGGTTTAAACCCTTTTAGTTTAGATCAGCTGATGGACGACTTTGATGCGCAGCGTTTTGAAGCCTGTGATTCGGCCCTAGACCAGTGGCAGCAATTGTTAGCACTTGTCGGCTCGCAATTACAGTCGGTGGATGAGGAGGTGATTGATTCAGGCGGCGTATTCGCCGTTATTGGCACCACCGGTGTCGGTAAGACCACAACGGTTGCCAAACTCGCCGCGCGCTATGCCCTCAAGCATGGCCGAGAATCGATCGCCCTGATTACAACCGATGCGTTTAAGATGGGCGGACAAGATCAGTTGCTGACCTTTGGGAAGTTGCTCAACATACCCGTAGAAGTTGCCGTCGACGCCGAGCAGTTGACCGACGCGTTAAGGCGCGCCATGGACAAGAAGCTTGTGCTCATTGATTCAGCAGGGATGAGTGAGCGCGACATCAAGTTGAACCGTCACTTAAGCCGGATCAAAATGCATGACGCCTACCCGAAGAATATCCTCATCGTTTCTGCGACCAGTCAGTTAGGGTTAGCCGAGCAGGTGATCAGTCAATACGATCATGCCAAGGTTCATGCGGCTATTTTGACGAAAACCGATGAGGCGATTAATTTAGGATCCGGGTTATCAACTTTGCTAAAGTCCCAGTTACCCCTCGCCTACAGCTGTCATGGCCAGGGTTTGTCGGATATCCGATTGGCTAAAATCTCATCACTCTTGGCGGATGCGTTTGCTATGATGAAAACGGCGCAAGTCACTGAACCCACAACCGATAGGGACGAACAAATCCATGCCTGATCCAGTTCGAGTCATCGCTGTTACCAGCGGTAAGGGCGGTGTCGGAAAGACCAATATCTCGGTCAATCTGGCCGCATCGTTATCGCTTGCGGGGCAGCGGGTAATGCTGATGGATGCAGACCTTGGGCTCGCCAATGTTGATGTGTTGCTTGGCCTTGAGCCGCATTTTGATCTGCAGCATGTCATCAGTGGCGAGAAGTCTCTGGATGAGATCATTGTCGAGGGCCCGCTTGGAATACATGTGGTGCCGGCGAGCTCCGGGGTTGAGAGGATGGCGGAGCTGACGAGTGTTGAGCACGCGAGTTTGATTTCGGCGTTTAGTGAGCTCGAGCAGCCTATCGATGTTTTGATTGTTGATACGGCGGCGGGCATTGCCGATGGCGTCGTGTCGTTTGCCAAAGCCTGTCAGGAAGTGATTGTGGTGGTGTGTGATGAACCCACGTCCCTGACCGACGCCTACGCCTTAATTAAAGTCCTATCTATGCGGCATGGCATTAAGCAGTTTCAGATTCTGGCTAATATGGTGAAGGATGAAAGCCAAGGCCTGAACTTATACGAGAAGTTACTGAATACGACCGACCGGTTCTTAGAGGTTGGGCTTAAGTATTTAGGCGCTGTGCCATTTGATGAACAATTAAGACAATCCGTTCGAGCCCAAAAGCCGGTGGTTGAAGCCTATCCGCGCAGTCCTGCCGCCAAGGCCCTAGTGCGCATTGGTGAAAAAATTAATCGGTGGCCCTTGCCAGATCAGGCAACGGGTTACCTTCAGTTCTTTGTTGAGCGCTTGCTCGCGGCTGCGGGTTCAACCGCGAAGCCGGCCGCCGCAGATTAGTCATGAACGCAGCCTCGGTCTACGCCAGTCAGCAGAATATGCAGCAAAATGAAAAAATCGCCGCTCATTTGCCGTTGGTGAAACGGATTGCGCTGCATCTGTTAGCGAGATTACCGAGCAGTGTTGAGCTAGATGATTTACAACAGTCAGGCCTTTTGGGTTTGTTGAGCGCCGTTCGGAGTTTTTCACCGGACCAGGGCGCGAGCTTTGAAACCTATGCCGGTATTCGAATTAAAGGCGCCATGCTGGATGAACTTCGAAAGCTGTCTTGGGCGCCCAGATCGGTCAATGAAAAAAGCCGCCGGCTGGCCCAGGCGGTTCGGGTTGTTGAAAGTCGAAATGGTGGCCAAGCTTCGGACCAGGAAATCGCGGCCGAGTTGTCGGTTTCTTTGGATGAGTATCATGCTCTGCTGCACGAAACAGCAAGTTGTCAGCTGGTACTGCTTGAGGATAGCCACGAAGAAGAGCACCAAGCGTTGGACGCAGGCCCCGAGGCGATTATGCAGGATGATCGGTTCAAGGCAGCGCTGATGGGCTGCATTGATCAATTGCCCGAGAAAGAAAAGCTCATGATGGCGCTGTATTACCAAGAAGATTTGAACCTGAAGGAAATTGGTCAAGTTTTGGAGGTCAGCGAGTCTCGGGTGAGTCAAATTCATTCACAGGCGTTAACCCGTATTCGTGCGAAGATGGTGGACTGGACATGAGAGTCGGCACAGCAACTGTGAGCGAAAGGAACGTGAATTAATTGATATCATGACGATATTGGGCCTTACCATAGGGATCAGTGCCGTATTTGTTGGTTATGTGGGTGAAGGGGGCGACTCGGTCTGGGTGTTATTGCATCCCTTCGCTTGGAATATTGTGTTTGGCGGTGCCCTTGGGTGCGGCCTGATTGGCCCGCCGATGGCGCATGGCAAACATCCCTTAAAAACAGCCCTCAGCGGTAAAGAGTCTTCAGCAAAAGCGCCAACCAATGGAACGCCCCTAGTCATCATGACTCAGGGCGCAAGATGATCTAGCGTTTAATGTGTCAACAGTCTTGCCAAAGCCATTGTTACCAATGGCGCCGAGCGCTACCAGAGATCGTATTTTTGGATCTCGGCGCGGCCAACGACCATGTGATGCACTTCATCGGGCCCGTCTGCAAAACGCAGGTGCCGCATGTCAGC
>JABGWC010000153.1 GCA_018645765.1 Gammaproteobacteria bacterium
ACGGCCTTTCATATCCTGCAAGGGATCGAAACCTTATCACTGCGCATGGCGCGGCATATGGAAAATGCAGAACAGATTGCGACCTTCCTATCAGAGCAAGCGGGCGTGCTGTCTGTCCTGCACCCGTGTTTGCCGAGCCACCCGGATTATGAATTGGCCAAAAAGTTGCTGCCGAGAGGCGCCGGCGCGGTGATGAGCTTCGAGATTGCGGGTGGAAGAGAAGCGGGCGTACGGTTCATCGAAGGCTTAAAAATCTTTTCGCATTTGGCCAATGTTGGGGATGCCAAGTCCCTTGTGATTCATCCCGCGAGCACAACCCACCACCGAATGGATGCTGAGGCCTTGGTTGCCGCGGGCATCTCCGAGGGCATGATTCGGTTGTCCATTGGACTCGAGGATGCCGCGGACTTGATCAAGGATTTAAAGGCGGGGCTTCGCTCGGCTGCCAAAGGAGGCCGGTAAGATGAAGACGCAATTGCGAGGCGCGACGGCGTTTTATGGGGTGGGTAATGGCGAACACGCACCAGAGCAACCCAGTGTTGTTTTTATTCATGGCTCAGGCATGGACCATACGGTTTGGCTCATGCCCGCGCGGCATTTTGCTCGGCACGGCTACAACGTGGTCGCCTTAGACTTACCCGGTCATGGCGGCTCTGAGGGACCTGCTTTAACGACAATAGACGCGATGTCAGACTGGGTAAACGCGTTATTAGAACATCTTGGTATCGCTGACGCCGCCATTGTGGGTCATAGCATGGGCTCCTTGGTGGCCCTAGATTTTGCGGCTCGCTATCCGAGCCATACCCGCTCGCTTGCGCTGCTGGGGACTTCAACACCCATGCCAGTCAGCGACGTCCTGTTGGATGCTGCGAAAAACGACGATCGCGCAGCGATGGTCATGGCAAACACTTGGAGTCATAGCGCCCCTGGACTCATGGGGGGGCACAAAAGCCCAGGTATGACGTTGTATTTTGGCGGTTTACGGTTACTCCAAAGAACGCCAGAAGGGGTTTATTTTGCGGACCTTGCCGCCTGCAATGCTTTCGAGGCTGGGCCCGTTCGGGCCGAAGCTGTTACGTGTCCGACGCTGGTGGTGCTCGGCAATGAAGACAAGATGACCGGGCCCAAGCAGTCCCGTGCCGTTGCGGGTTCGATTGAGGGCGCGCGGGTTATCGAGCTGGACTGCGGTCACGCGATGCTGAGCGAGCAATCCAATGCGGTGCTTGCGGCACTGAAAACAATCGTTTAGCCGGGCTGGCACTGCGCTCGCCGCTCAGGGCTTGAAAGGAGTGCCTTGGGTGCTGCAGGTTGCCGCACAGGGTTTAGGTTGCGTTCGATCAAAAATCTGCGACAGTTCGGCTTTCATCACGCGCGGCCTGTAGGCCTGACCTGCTAAAAGCGCGCTCGGACTGCCTTAAAGCGATGAGCAGGGAAACCGCAACCCCATGGGTGTCGCGCGCCTTTGCAATCAGCGTATTCAGGAGGCTGCTCGCCGCTAAAACGGCTTTCGCTTCAAGGCGTGCTGGCGGTTGTGTGGACCGTTCGCAAGGTCTTGATGATCGCAGCAAACAAAATGCCATAAACAACGAGCAAGGGCAGACTCGCGATCACCGATGCCGTTTGCAGCGCTTTAAGCCCCCCAAGATACAGTAGCGAAGCCGGTAAAATACCCAATGCGACGGCCCAAAAGACCCGGTGCCAGCGAGCTGGGTGCTCACCGGGTTCGAGCTTAACGGTGGCGCCAGCGGCCAAGGTGTAAGAGGCGGAATCATAGGTTGTTGCCGTAAAAATAATCCCAATGATTGCAAGGAAGGCCAACCAAAATCCCCCTGCGGGTAACCGCTCGATGAGGCTTGCCAGTGCGGCCGATGGGCTTGCATTCAAGGTCTCATTCACCACACCATGCAGGCCGGTCAGCTCCGTATTGAGCGCGTAGTTACCCAGAATTAGGAAGAATAAAGCGCAGCCAGCGCTGCCCCAAAACAGCATACCGATAATCAATTCTCGAAGGGTGCGACCCTCGGAGATTTTACAGACGAACATCCCGACAAAGGGCCCGAGCGCCAGCCACCAGGCCCAATAGAAAACCGTCCAAGATTCGACGAAATTGCCTTTCTCAAACGGATCGGTCCAGGTCAGCATGGTGACGAAGTTTTGCGCAAGATGGCCCAGCGAGGCGACGCTCATCTCGAGAATAAAACGGGTTGGGCCCGCGACCAGCACGTAGGCGATCAGCAATAACGCCAGAACACTGTTGATGTTGCTGAGGGTTTTAATACCGCCGTCTAGCCCGCGATAGACCGATCCTGCGATCACCAATGTCATCACTGAAATGATGGTGAGCTGCGTAATGAAATTATCGGGAATCGACATGAGCCGGGTGAGGGCAGATGCGGCAACCGAGGTGCCAAAACCAAGCCCGGTCGCGGCCGAACTGATCAAGCCAACGATGAATAACAAATCAATGATGCGGCCGCCGAGGCCATTAGATTGCTTGCCGATGATCGGCTCGCACGCGGCGCTGAGCCGCAGCGATGGGATTCTCTTCAGGTAATAGGTGCAGCAGATGGCAACGGTTGGCAGGCAATATAAGGCCCAACCACCGGGGCCCCAGTGGAACATGCCATAGGTCTGGGCCCAGAGGGTTGCCGCATCGCTTTTTGCGAGCGCCCCAAAAGGCGGCGACGTATAGTAAAAAACCCATTCGGTTGCGCCCCAGTAAATGACTGAGCCGCCGATACCACAGCAAAATAACATCGAGATCCAGCTAAATTGACTATAGCGTGCTTCAATTCGGCCGAGCCGAATATTGCCCCAAGGGCTAATTGCGATGTAGAGCAGCAAGACAATAATCGCAGTGGTGAGGGTGACGTATAGGACACCAAATTGGGTGGTGAGGACTTTAAAAATGGCGTTGATGGCGCTCTGACTGGCTTCCGGGAAGAGCACAACTGGCAGAACCACCAGGGCCAGCAAGGTGGCGCTCAGGCTAAAAATCAGCCAGTCGACTTCAGGTTGGTTGCTTTTATTCATGGTCAGGGTCCTTCCCTAGTCATCAGGCGTCAATCGTTCGGCGTGAATCGGTAAAACGAGCGTTTAATATAGCAAAGCCTAGAAAAAATTGCCGAGCCCCGCCCAGATGGGCGCTGGAGCGCGTCGTTTCCGGGTAAGGCAAGCCCGGTGTGTGAAGCCAGCTCCTGTGCTGGTCTAAGACGCGTAAGGTTGCTGAGGTGGATTTTCGGTGGGTCTTGATCCTGGGTCTGGTGCACCCAGTTTGATGCGTGGTCTAACGCCAACGGTATGACGCCGGGCGGTGTCATTTTTTTCCCGTTCAGCCTGCAGGCGCGCCCTAATGCATGGGCTGCTCCCGGGCTTTACCGGCTGAGTCCAATGGGTTGTGAATGTGCACCGCATGGCGCGCGAGATGGCTGCTGCGCGCTGAACGCCGTTACAGGCGGTATTACGCCAGGGGAGCGCCGGTTAGGACTTCAATCCGCGCCGGTAATATCGAGATGCAGGGCTAGGGTCCCCAACATAATGCCGGGCTGGTGCTCGAAGGTATTGTTCGGCGCATATCGAATGCCCGGTAAGCGCTCTAGTAAGATCGCCCAGGCCAGGTTCTGTTCGAGCCGCGATATCCCGGCGCCGGGGCAGACTCTCGGGCCGGCTGAGAACACTAAATGGCGGGGGAGCGCCTTGCGCTGCAGGTTGAGGTCAAACGGGCAGTCCCACTCGTCTGGATCAACGTTACCGGCACCAAAGCGGAGATGTAGCAGTGAGCCTTTAGGTACTTTTACGCCTTGAAAGATTTCGTCGTAGGCGGTTAACCGCGTGCTGAGGCCTTGCGTCGGAGATCGCAGGCGCATTGATTCCTCGACAAAGTTACGAATGAGCGTCGGTTTCGCCTGCAGGGTGTGCCAGAGCCCGGGGCGATCACAGATTAATTGGGCGGCTTCTTCGAGCGCGTATTGGGTGGTTTCGAGTCCGCCAATAATCATGGCGTAAACCACGCCATTGACTTCAAGGTCGGTGAGGGGGCGTCCCAGCGCCTCATAGTGCACTTGGGTGAGCCAGCTGATCATATCGTCCTGAGGCTGCGCCCGCTTTGCTGCAACATGGCCTTGGACATATTCCTTAAACGCCTCGAGTTTTTCAAATTGCGCTTCAGACTCGGCTTGGCTCAACAGATTGCGATGACCCTTACCGAAAACGAAGGCGGCGACCTGGGCGTTACCCCATTCGGCCAGCTGCGGGATGTCGTCTTCTGGAAAACCGAGCATGTTGGCCATCACCATCTGAGGCAGAGGTCTTGCAAACTGTTGTACAAAATCAATGTTTGGTTCATCAATGAAACGATCGATGAGGCGATGGGCGCAGTCTTGGATCATATCCGTATGACGGCTGGCGCCGGGGCCGACCCAGGGGTCGGTGAGTTCCTGGCGATGGCTGCGATAAAGTTCATGGCTCGGCCTCAGAGTCACCATCGAGGCCAGCATGGCATTAACCCCAGGGAGTGTTTTGCCCGCATTTTGTGCTTGTTCTATCTGGACAATGGCGGTATGAATGCGCGGCGGAAATCGCTCTGGGTCTTTGACCACCCGCGCGATGTCCTCGTGTTTGGTTAAGATAAAGCCGTCGGAGTCGGGGGTTGGGCCTTCCCCTTCCAGGCGGACCACGGGCATTGCGTCGTGCAATAAGGGGTAGGCCTCATACCAGTGTTCTTGGGCGCCCTCGCTAAACAGATCAACCTCGTGGGCGTGGCGAGGGCAGGCGAGCGCGCTGAGTTCGTGATTGGGGCCGCTGGCGGATGAGGCCGGTTCATTTTCGGGTTTCTTTCCTGACATTTTTGCTCCTATTCCGGACGACGCGATGACCTGGTGTGATGATCCTATCGTCATCTGTTGTAACAGGTCTACACCATCGTGGTTTTGACGGGTGGGCAGGATGCCTGCAGACTCAGGATTCTGCTGTATTCTGTCTCTCCGGGAAATGCCTTTAGACATGTGGGAGTAGTTTTACAGCGCTTTTTATTGAAAGCAGCTCAGAAGCTGATTTCAATAGCATTCCTCTGATGGTACTGCTGAGGTAGTTGGGAGGTGGCTTTAAAATATGTTGGTTAGAATCCCGTCTTTTTCATTCGTGAGCTTTTACTGAAAGCTTTGCAGCACTGGAGTTTCGAAGTAAAAGTCAACTAAATTGCCAAGATGTGACGTCCTCGATGTTTGCTTGTCATCATGATCGATTAGTCTATTACGGCGTTGGTTTGTCCACCTTTCTTAGAACCTCAATTAGTTGTGGAAGGCCGTTTTTTCACTTACGATTAAATTCGTTTCATCGTACTGAGGTCAGGGTGCATCGGCCAGTTCATCAAACACAAATCGGTACGTCCGGTGATGGGAGATTCCATCAGACCGAGTCTTGCCTTCGCCCTTGGCGGACCGTCGGTTTCTCCTGCTTGATGGCATTGAGCACTGCGGGGGCGGCCGTCGAACCAGATTGGGTATTTTCTCATGAGCTGCCAAGGGCTAACGAGGTTCTGGTGTATTACGCCTTCGATTCCTTTGATATCCCGATGGATTTTGATGCGGAATTAGAAAAACTAGCCATTCGACTTTCTGATAATCCTGAGGCCAAAGCCTTGATTGAAGGCCACACTGATGACTCTGGGGCAAGAGGTTATAACAAACGCTTGTCGCTAGAACGGGCCGAAGCGATTACGCGGCGGCTGGTGCAGCAGTACGCTGTAAACCCCAACCAGATCGAACTTATCGGCTTTGGAGAGGATCGCCCGCGCGAAGATGCTCCAGAAGAGCAACCGCTAAATAGGCGCGCTGTGATTCTAGTCGAATAGTTGATTTGGACTAATTTGGGGTGGCCGCGTCGCTATGCAAAGGCCTTTTTGGTTGGATACTCGGTTGATCCGTCTGTAGGTTCATAGGATAACGGTACAGGCCGTCGCCTTCATAGCTCATAATGCTATTAAAGCTGCATAACGCAGCATTTCCAAGGTAATCAATTGCGCGGGCTTTAAGGATTGTGGCACGGTGCGATGGGGCGAGAAACGCGTTACAGTTCTTATATTAAACAAACAAGAGCAGAGGAGCGGGTATGAAAACGTGGATGATACGGTTTGCGGCGGCCTTGCCGGGCTTTTTGTTATTGATGAACGCGGTCGGGCTGGCGGTTGCGCCAGAAGGCGTCGTGACGTCCCTCGGCATGACCTATCTTGATGGTCTTGGGCGCAGTTCTCAGGTGGGTGATACCGGCGCCTTTTTTGCCTGCGGCGGTCTGTTTATTGTGTTTGGCGCATTCCGGGCGCGGCCACAGTGGATTATGGCTGGGGGCTTTTTGTTTTTGGCCGCTGCGATTTATCGCGTATTGGCCGCGGGACTGCATGGCGCAGAATTTGCGAGCACCTTCATTACGGTTGAAGTGGTATCGTTTTTCTGGCTGATGGTTGCCGCCAAATTGGTGGTGAGGACTGATACCGATTAAGGTTGGATTAGTTGGATTGGTTGGTTGGGGCGCACGATTAACTGCAATCAATGTCGTGCTGACCGGTCCTTCGGCGGCGCAGGTCGATCCAATGCAGGCAATGCACCGGGCCCCTGAAAATAGCATTAATCAGCGGGTCGAAAGGCGCCGCCCAGAGCGCTTGGCGGGGGGCGGCAGCACAACCGCTTGATCAAGACAGCTTGGCATAGTGGTTTGATCTGAGCTCTAAGCCAAGCTCATGAACATTACGAATCGAAGATGAACCCGGACACAAGAGGCGCA
>JABGWC010000085.1 GCA_018645765.1 Gammaproteobacteria bacterium
GAATTCAATTGAGGGCGCAAACTCATGGACGGCATTCATGATCTGGGCGGACAACCCGGCTATAACGCGCTGGGTTATCGCCGCGATGAGCCAGTCTTTAAAGACCGTTGGGAAGCCACCGTTTTCACCCTGGTTCGCGCGTCGGCTCAAGCTGGCGCCTACACCAACATTGATCAATTCCGGCATGCCGTTGAACGGATTGATCCCAAGGCTTACCTCGAGCACGGTTACTATGGCCGCTGGCTGGGGGCCGTTGAAACGTTGTTCGTCGAAGCCGGTATTCTAACAACCGCTGAAATCACCGAGCGCGCCACCCGATTGGGGGCAGACCCCAATGACCTTATCGCCGCGCGCCCAAACCAAACCAAAACCCAAACAACTGGTATTCCGGCCAAACGCAACCCGACGGGCCAGGCGCCTTGGTTTCAAGTAGGCGACCCCGTTCAGACCGCTCAAGCTTCGCCCCTGGGTCACACCCGGCTGCCAAGTTATGCTCGGGATAAACGCGGCCTTATCACAGCCTGTCAGGGGCTCTGGCCCTACCCTGATCTCCGAGCACACGGTCATGACGAGCCATCGCAGCACCTTTATGCGGTCACTTTTAACAGCCTGGACTTGGGTTTTTCAGAAGCCTTTGAGCTCAATCTGGATTTGTTTGAGCCCTACCTTAACGCAATTGAGACAATTCAATGAGTGATCAGCCTTCCCCGCAAAGTCTCCGCACCGAAGCCATCGAGACCCTCCTGATTGAAAAAAAACTATTGACCAGCACCGCCGTCGATACGGTCTTGACCACTTTTTCCGAACAGGTCGGCCCGATGAACGGCGCTAAATTGGTCGCTCGCGCATGGATAGACGAGGGTTTTAAGGCGCGATTGCTGGAAGACGCGACAACCATCATTGCAGAATATGGTTTTGAGGGCGGCCAGGTCGACAAGTTGATCGTTAAGGCGTGCTCCGAATCGGTTCACCACGTTGTCGTTTGCACCCTGTGTTCTTGTTATCCCTGGGCGGTTCTTGGCTTGCCCCCACGCTGGTACAAGGACCCCGGATATCGCTCAAGGATCGTTCGTGAGCCGCGCAAGGTGCTAACGGAGATGGGTTTAACCCTGCCAGAGACCACTGACATTAAAGTCTGGGATTCCTCTGCTGAGATTCGATATATGGTGCTGCCATTGCGCCCTGAGGGCACCGAAGGCCTCGATGAAACAGCATTGGCCGAGCTGATTACGCGAGACGCCATGATCGGCGTTGCGGCAATTAAGACCCCATCATGAGCAATCTTGGATTACACGGCGACATCGCACCGCCCATCCGCAACGGCGAAATGGTTTTCGAGGCGCCTTGGCAAAATCGCTTATTCGGCATTGCCGAAGCACTGTGTCAACAGGGTTATTTTGACCGGAACACCTTTCGCGTTTACTTAATTCGAGCCATCGCGCGGTGGGAAGCTGAGAATCCAGGTCAACCCGACCATGATTATGCCTACTTTGACTGTTTCCAAGTTGCGCTTGCTGAGCTGCTGCATGACACGGCGATCATCGAGGCAAGCGCACTCGAGGATCGGATGCTCGAACTCAAAGCCCGACCGTACGATCACGATCACGGTCACGGTCACGATCATTAACCTCAACCGCGATCTGGATTTGATGCCCGTTTCTTGCGATTACGGCCGTCGCCAGAGCAGCCAAAGGCAATAAAACAATGCATGACCCAAGCACAGAATTAGTCAAACACCCTGGTGAGGACCTGCGCCGCTATCAAGAACAAGGCACCGCTAGAGCCCTGCAATTGGGCAACCGCGGCCCGCTGAGGTTCGATGCAAAAGGTCGACTCGACCCCCATATTCTCAACCAATATAAAACACACGGGTTTTATGTTTTCGAGGGCGTCCTGGATGATCAGGAACTCAGCGAACTTGAAGCGGATATTCAAACCATTCAAAAACGCGCGCCCGCGTCACCAAAGTCCACCGTCGATCAAAATGGTCACGCGGCGCTTGGACACGATCTGACCGGCAAAAATTTCGGTTGGGTTGCCCCCTTGAGCGACCCCGTGGGCGGCACAAGTAAGAACCAGGGACGTCATCCGGTCAAAATGCATGAGCCGCAACCCC
>JABGWC010000122.1 GCA_018645765.1 Gammaproteobacteria bacterium
CGCCCGCAACACAACCCGACCAAAAATGTTCCGTCTCGGGCGTTGGCACGGGCACCGTCACCTGTTCAAAATCAATTTTCAAAGATTTACCTTTTAATCGTTAGCCTAAGTTATCTTTTTCATAACATACCAAGCTGTTTGGGCGCAATCAGGTCACCAGCTTACGCGCGTTTAATCTCGGCTCAAGGTGGCCCCCGGTCTTTAAAACCGTCTTCAACACTCGAGCCGCCTGCTCGATATCCGAAAAGGAATTAAACAAGGGGTTGAAACCCAAACGAACGATGTCCGGCGCTCGAAAATCGCCAATCACATCCGCCTCAATCAAGGCTTGGACAATGGGATAGGCGAGCGGATGCCGAAAACTGACCTGACTGCCCCGCTGACTCGGGGCACTCGGCGAAATCAGTTCCAACTCATCGTCGATCGCGTCTGTTAAGTGAATCAAGTAGGCCCCCAGTTGCTCTGATTTGGCCCGGATTTGTGCGAGCGCAAGCCCATCGAAAACTGTTAAGGCCGCGTCCAAGGCGGTCATTGAGAGGATTGCCGGTGTCCCGGACAGAAATCGTGTGATTCCCTGCGCAGGCACATAGTCCTGGGAAAAAGCGAACGGCTGGGCGTGCCCCATCCATCCTGACAGCGGCTGAGTGACGGACCCCTGATGACGACTGGCCACATACACATATCCGGGTGCACCGGGCCCGCCGTTTAGGAACTTGTAACCACAGCCCACCGCGAAGTCGACATTGGCCGCATCCAGTTCAAGCTCTAGCACGCCGGTTGAATGCGACAAATCCCAAATAACCAGCGCCCCGACGGCCTGAGCGCGGGCGGTAAGCTCAGCCAAGTCGTGCAGTGCGCCGGTTTTAAAGTTCACTTGGGTCAGTAGCAGGATCGAGACAGACGCATCCAAGTGGTCAAGCAAGGCATCCGTCTGAACCACCTCAAACGCGGGGGCCTCCTCTCCTAGCAGTGCATTCATCCCCTCAACCAAGTAGAGATCGCTCGGGAAATTGTCGGCCTCACTCAGTATCTTGCCAGGACTCGAACTCAGGCGCAGCGCTGCCGCCAAGACCTTAAATAAATTAACGGACACAGAGTCGGTGCAAATGACTTGGCCGGGACCCGCGCCGATCAGGCGCGCTATTTTTTCGCCGACTCGGCTGGGTAAGGTGATCCAATCATGATCATTCCAGCTCTTGATTAAGGTCGCGCCCCATTGCCTTTCAATGACTTGCGCCATGGCTTTGGGCACAGCCTTCGGCAAGGGGCCTAACGAATTGCCATCTAGGTAAACCACACGGTGCGGTAGATCAAACGCCTGCCGAACCCCGGCAAGGGGGTCTGCCTGATCAAGTTCAATGGCAGATCCAAAGGAACGGCTGATAACATCACGATCCATCGCTTAACCCCTTAAAAAATTTGATCACCGCACGGCCCGCATCCGTTTCCGGATGAACAAAGTCAAAATGCCCGGCTTGAGGCATTTCAATCAGCTCGCAACCCGATGCCGCCGCAAAGACTAAGCACTGCTCCGCCGGCACAATAACATCCAAAGCGCTATAAAAAACCGTGACGCCGGCAACCATTTGGGTTGGCCGCGGCGAGAGTGATGCTGCACGAACGCCTCCGGCAGACGCGAGCAGCGCTGACGCCATCAATTGACAAGACGCTCGACCCTGACTGTAACGCTCAAGATCCGTGATCGGTGCGAAGGCAAGTACCTGCCGCCAGGGCTTGGCGGCATCTTGGACACTCGACGCCAACCCCGGTGACCCGCCATTAAGCCAAAGTGCCAAGTGCGCGCCAGCGGAGTGTCCTGCCAGAAAACGTCGATCAGGATCGATTTGCCCACCCCAAGTTGTCCAAAACCACTGAGCCGCTTCAGTCACATCCAAAAAGGTGCCAGGCCAACCACCGCCCACTTCGCCAACCCGGCGATATTCGGGTAACCACACCAAAAACCCCCATTCGGCTAAGGCCTGACAAAATCCCCGCGCGTGCGCCAGATCAAAGGCCGAAGACCAGCAGCCGCCATGCAGGAACATGATGGCAGGATAGGGCCCGTCTCCCGCCGGCCGCCAGATCTGTCCAAATTGGCTCGGCGACTCCACGCCATATACCGCCGTTTCAGTATGGGTTGCTAACTGACTGTGGTTTAACAATTCTACAAAATCTATCTGATTCATTACGGTTACGTAGGCCCGGCCGATGGATTGCGTCAATGTCTATTGACCTGAAATGACCAACTAAGGAATGATGACGTTTTCAGGAGCACTTTATGCTAACGGACATTGTAGACAAAGTCGTCTGGGTTACCGGCGCATCCAGCGGCATTGGTGCTGCCGCCGCCATCGCGCTCAGCCAAGCAGGCGCCAAGGTCATTCTTTCCGGACGGCG
>JABGWC010000203.1 GCA_018645765.1 Gammaproteobacteria bacterium
CCGATATCGATGGCAGGTTGTGGTTGGGTTTGTGGGGTTCTTTTTAGCGCGCTTTTTCGAAGTGAGCACCTATTACGGGGTGGCGCTCGGGATCGATGCCATTGGCGCCCTTGTTCAAGAAGAGTCGCTACCGTTTGGTCTTGAAATATGGGAAATCGTTGTCGGCATTGTCAGCGCGGTTGTCCTGCGATTTATCTTTGTCTCGCGGGCGAGGCGGGCCTTCCGGCTCGTGGGGCAGAAGGTGTCCTTTGATCTGCGTGAGCAACTCTTCGCCAGCGTTTTGGTTCAAGGGCCTGCGTTTTTTGGGCGTATTGGGGTCGGGGATTTGATGACCCGTGCGATCCAAGACATCTCACTTGTGCAACGCCTAATCGCCTTCGGTTTAATCCAAGTCGTCATCATGGTGTATGCGCCGCTCTTTGGTATGACGGCGATGCTGTTTAAGTCTGTGAGCCTAACGGTGCTGATCTTGCCGCTTCTACCGATTTTATATTTCTACGCGCAGTACGTGGCGACGCAAATGGCCGAGTCTTCCCAGCAAGTGCAAGAATCCTTGTCCATGCTCGCAGCCCACACCCAAGAAAACCTGAGCGGTATTCGGACGGTCCAGGCTCAAGCCCAAGAAGAAAACGAAATCAAACGATTCTTTAAAACCAACAATCAATACGCGTCGGCATTTTATGAGCAAGCCCGAATCAATTCGCTGATGACGGCCTGGACACCTTGGCTCACGGCGCTAGCGCAGCTGGCGATCATTGTTTACGGCGGCAATCTCGTGCTGACCGGAGCCCTGAGTGTGGGCGACCTGATCTTTTTCCTCGCCTGCTTGAACATGTTGTTACAGCCGATTCGAATGGCCGGGTTTTTTATCACGATGGTGGCTCGCGCAAAGGTTGGCGTCGAACGCCTGTGTGAGGTCTTCGATGCGCCGCCCGAGATCATTGACCGCCCAACGGGGGAGGCGCCGGCTTTGATCCGCGGTGCATTTGTGTTTAAGCAGGCGTCTTTTACCTATCCTGGCGCTGTTGTGCCGGCCCTGAGCGATTTGAACTTCAGTATTGAGCGCGGCGAGTCCATTGGCATTGTAGGGCGGGTGGGCTCGGGTAAATCGACGCTGCTCAAACTGTGTACTCGGTTGCTTGAGCTCAATGAGGGCTCGGTTGAGCTGGATGGCGTTCCGATTGATAGTTATGCACTGGCGCAACTGCGATCTCAGATTGCCCAGGTCCTGCAGGACCCTTTTCTGTTTGGCGAGGCCCTGGCGGCAAATATCAGCTACGACGACCCAGAGCGGGCCCTAGACTTGATTTGGGATGCCGCCGATGCTGCCGCCTTGCGAGAGACCGTCCTGACCTTCCCGGAGCAAATGAGCACTTTGGTGGGTGAGCGGGGGGTTACGCTCAGCGGCGGCCAAAAACAACGCACGACGCTGGCCCGCGGGTTGATTCGTAATGCCCCGGTCCTGATTTTGGACGATTGCTTTAGCGCGGTGGATACCGAAACAGAAGAACATATCTTGAGTCGGTTAAAGCGTTTGCGCGCGGGTAAGACCACCATTTTAGTCAGTCATCGGGTCTCAACACTGCGACATACCGACCGCATTTTGGTGCTGGAAGGCGGTTGTCTGATGGAATCGGGCTCGCATGATGCCTTACTGGCCAAGGGCGGGCTGTACGCCGAACTCGAGCGGCTGCAGACCCAAGGTCAGCGGGCAGATTATGAGCCGGAGCTGGTTTGATGAATCAAGCGAGCCCGCCGAATACGGATCCCAAAAAAGGCGACAAGCCCGACCGCGATCACGCCATGTTCGATGCCGAACTTTCGGGCAATGTACTGAACTTTCAGTTACTAAAGCGTGTGCTCACCTGGCTGGTGCCCTACCGGTTAAGCCTTTGGGTGAGCGGCGCATTGGTCTTGGTGGCAAGCTTTGCGGCTGTTTTGATGGAGGTTGTGATCAGCCGGGTGCTGGTGGATTACATCATCGTCGGCGACGCAGACAGCCCCATGCCGGACCTTGGCCTTATTGCCTTAACCCAACAATTGGAGGCAACCTTTGGCTTGCCTGCGCTGTACGTGGCCGGTGGTTTGTTCTTCGCTTTGATGTCAATAGTTGCCTTGCTGGGGCACTGGCACCGGTTAACGCTCATCGACGCCATCGTGAAAGCGCTTCGGGATCTGCGTCAGGATCTGTTCGCGCACTTGGAGTCTCGGCCCAGTTCGTTTTTCGATCGGGTGCCTGTCGGGCGGATCATGACTCGGGTGACCAATGATGTTGAGGCGCTCTACGAAATGCTCCGGGGTCTTGGCAGCTTGGTCGGTGAGTTTGTGCCGTTCTTTGTGGCACTCACAATCATGTTGTCGACCAGTGTCGAGCTGACGCTTATTTTGTTGTTATTGGTGCCCGTTGTGGGCTCGGCCACCTACTTTTTTCGCCAAGCCTCGCGCGAGATTTTTCGACAAGTTCGAAACAGCGTCAGCGGGCTCAACCAATTTCTGCAAGAAAACCTTTCGGGGATGCAGGTGGTGCAACTCAGTCAGCGTCAGGACCAGAATCGAGCGGCTTATACCAAAATTAATCGACTCAATTTAGAGCAAGAAAATCGCTCGATTAATTTAACCACCTACTATGGCGCGTTCAACGACTCGCTGGCTTCCATAGGCCTCGGCATCATCATCTACTATGGCGGCGGGTCGGTAGTGCAATCGGAAATGTCTCTTGGTGGCGTGATTTTGTTCACGCGGTTTATGAACATGTTGTTCACACCGGTGGTTTTATTGGGTGAGCAGCTGAACGTCTTGTTTCGCGCAATGGCCAGTGGCGAGCGCATTTTTCAAGCTTTGGATTGGGATGAACAAATCCGCGAACCCAGTCAGCCAGCGACGTTGCCCGAGCGTCTCGAGGGACGGGTCGAGTTTAAAGGACTATCTTTTGGTTACACGAAAGACACGCAGGTATTAGACAATGTGAGTGTGTTAATTGAGCCGGGTAAAAAATTGGCCATTGTGGGGCCAACGGGTTCAGGCAAAAGCACGATGATTCGATTGCTCGGCCGTTTTTATGACTTCCCGGATGGCATGATTTTTCTCGATGGAATTGACTTGCAACACATCCCATCGCGGTTAGTCCGGCGCAGGATTGGCGTCGTGCTGCAAGATTTTCACATCTTCTCCGGCACGATTTTAGACAACATTACGTTGTCCGATCCCTTGATCACGCGAGCGCGGGCAATAGAGGCCGCCAAGACGGTCAATGCCCATCATTTTATAGAGGCGCTGCCGCAAGGTTATGACGCGCCCTTGGTTGAACGCGGCGCCAATCTGTCGCAAGGTCAGCGCCAGTTATTGGCGTTTGCGCGGGTGCTCGCAGCCGATCCGGAAATTTTGATTTTGGATGAAGCCACCGCCAGTATCGATACCGAGACCGAGCAGTTGATTCAAGAGGGCTTGCAGCGCTTGATGCAGGGCCGAACCAGCATTTTAATCGCCCATCGCCTACAGACCATCCAAGAGGCCGATCATGTGATGGTGCTCGAGCTTGGAAAAGTTCGAGAATACGGCACGCATCAAGCCTTAATCGCGCAGGGTGGTCTGTATAAGACACTGCATGATCTCCAGTTTCAGGAACTCTCAACCGACGCTACAGCCCCCGTTCTTGCGCCTGAGTAATTGCCAGCCACGGCGCCATCACCACAAAGCCTCGAGATGTCTCAACGCCATTGTCGTCCAGCATCGCGATGTGATGCGCGTACTGCTCCGGGCTAGTCGATAGGGCCGCCATGCAATCGGTGGCGGTTAACCGCTGATCGACCGGGACCGGTTGCAGTACGCTCAACCAGTCTCGTTTGCTCAGCGGCCGAAACCACTGGGGGCTATCTTCAAACCGTTCGATAAAGTCTGCGTCCGTTAACCACCAACCTCGAAGATGATCGGCAGTGATGGCCTCTGGGTAACGCCAGTGCGCATCCAGCCAAGCCGTGAAAGGATGAAAAAGCCGGCCCTTTACGACCCCTTTGACCTCAGCATTTGATGTCCCGAATTGGGTTTTGAGCAAACTTTGGCCTGCGGGTGTCGTGGTCAAAGCCATTTGATGACTGAGCAATCGTTGCAGCTTAAGATCCAGTCGGTCGGTTGGATTGGGGCCGAACCAAGCGCTTTCTCGGGTGGTATCCCCAGTGCCAAGATAAAACTTTACCGCCAGTTCCCAATGCTCGAGGGTGTTTTCATGGCGAACAATGAGGTCAAATTCTCCGAGGGTCGTGGCCGGCCCCTGGACTTGGAGGTTACTGGCAAGCAGCTCATATCCCTTTAAATGCGCGAGCGCGCATTGCCAGAGTCGTTCGAACTGAATCCCCAGCCGGAAACGTTGCCAGTCGGTTGGCGCCGGCCAGGCCAGCGGTGCTTTTTCAAAGACAAGCGCTGTGAAAAAATGTTGTTCTGGAAAGCCCTGGTTGGGCAACGCGATCAGTGGTGGACTATAAACACACCAATGGCCATCCCGCTGGAGCGGGTGGTGATCGGGATTTTCCATTGAAGGGATTGTCATATTTAACCGTGCACTGGGGGCGTTGAAGGCAAGCTGTGTATTATACTGCACAACCTCCTGCAGTTTTATTGATAGAGAGTGACTATGAGCTTTAGAGCGACGTTGATCAATTTTCTCCTCCGCCG
>JABGWC010000198.1 GCA_018645765.1 Gammaproteobacteria bacterium
GATTTAACCGATGCCCGGTCGAGCCAAATTATCCAGGGCATCATGCTGCCGCGTTTTAAAGCGGGTCAGGTGTCGGCTGGAATTGTTGCCGGCAGTGAGGCGGTACGGCAGGTTTTTCAAGGCGAGTTTGTCCCGCCTAAGGTAACTCGATCGCGCGCGTCTGGTACCGCGCCTCCGATGTTGCTCGGGATGCTATTCGGGATTTTTTTCCTGAGTAAAATTATCGGCTTGGTTGCTGGGGGTGTACTAGGCGTGCCAGTCGGCATGGGGCGGCGTCATCGCGGCCACTATAGTAACTACGGCAGTGGGGCCGGCGGTTTTGGCGGTGGTGGGAGTTTTGGCGGCGGCTTTGGTGGCGGCGGTGGTGGTTTTGGCGGCGGCGGCGCGAGCGGAGGTTGGTGATGGGCAGTTTATTGACGAAAACACAACTGGCGGCCATTGCAGATCAAATTACCGAGATCGAAAAGGCGACCGATGCCGAGGTCGTGACGGTGCTAGCAAAGCAAGCCGATGACTATTACTACATACCGACCCTCTGGGCTGCAATGGCGGGCGTGATTGCGCCCTCAGCGCTGCTATTGTTACCGCATTGGTTGGTCTTGTCCGAAATTCTCTTGATTCAAGTCAGTTTGTTTGGCGTCCTGGCGCTGCTCTTGCGCAGTCCGGTCTTACTCCGGCGCTTGATTCCCAAGCGTGTCCGGCATTGGCGGGCGAGCAACCTAGCGCGCAGGCAATTCCTTGAGAACAATCTGCACCATACCGAAGGTGGACTCGGGGTTTTGATTTTTGTGTCGGAACTCGAGCGCTATGTTGAGATTCTTGCTGATCGGGGTGTGGCCGAGCAAATCTCTGACGAGACCTGGGCATCAATTGTGCAGCGCTTTACGCAAAAAGTTGGCCAAGGTGAAGTCTATGACGGCTTTGATCAGTGCTTGCAAGCAGTGGGGACAGAGCTTGCTGCGAAGTTTCCGATCACTACTGCCAAAAATGAGCTGCCCAACCATCTCGTGTTGATTTAGGGCTTATACCGGTCGATCACGCCGAAGGTTGTTTTGGCGCTGTGGGCCCATAAGTCATGAATTTATCGATGGCCTCAGCAACGGCATCAGGCGCGTGCACGGCCACTTCATGACCAACGCGTGACAGCACGGCCAGATCGGCATTCGGCAAGCGCTGATAATCCTGCAAATTAGCATTCAGTAAGCCGTCCCCAGAGCCGGCGATGACCAGCGTTGGGGTGATGAGATTGCCCAATTGCGCCGTTAGGTTGAGGTTGGACATGGTTTCAAGGCCCCCGGCAAGATGCCCGTCGGAGATGGTCATAAGATGGTTTACGCGATCCTCAAACCAGTCATCGTCCTCAAGCTCGGCAAGCGTGGGGCCTTGATGATACCGATTCAAAAAGAAGGTCCGGTCGCCGCGCCTTCGCGCGGCCAGCTGTTGATCGAGCAGTTCCTGGCTGTAAGGGCCGATGCCGCCGCTTGGAATCGCGGCTTTCAGGATAAGTTTCGTGAGTCGCGCGCTATGATGAACACCCAATTGAAAGCCGATGCCGCCGCCCATGCTGTGCCCGGCGAAGGCCACGCGCTCCAGGGCGAGGTGATCCAATAACCCCACGACATCTAGGGCATATTGCGCAATCTCATAGCCCGACTGAGTGTGCTCGCTTTCGCCCGTGCCTCGACACTCCATTAAGATGATCTGATAGCGGTCTTTTAAGCGCTCGGCAACGGGCATCCAGTTCACTCTAGAGGCAGTATAGCCGTGGTGGAGCAATAAAGGCTCGCCCTGGCCCATAACGTCATACCACAAGTCAGCGTTGTTGATGTTTGCTATGGGCATGATGGTCTCAAGCTGTTGATAATCCCTGATCCTGTTGTTTTTATCGATTCAGATCAAGGGTTATGGTGATTTCAACAAAGCAAAATTTATCAAGATGCAGCGTGAACTGACGGTTCGATCAGAAGTGGGCAGAGGTAAGGAGGTTTGCACAGGCTTTGATACAGCCCCTTTTCACGATAAAGGCTCAGGCGTTTAATCGTTTTGTTAAAAACGATCTCTGGGTTTCCATTAGCGCCGCCGCTTCCAGTTGCGCAGTCGCCCACTACGTTATCGTTGACCAAAAGCTCCGCAGATGAAACAAATCTATTTGTTTTTGATGTTTCTAACGCGGAAAAATTAACCGTAAAAATGTAGGGGGATGCAGCGTCCGCTGAATCTTGGGTGATTGAAGTGATGGTGACTTGTATTTCTGCCAAGGCGTGAGGCGTACCGCAAAAAAGAATGAGTAATAAGAGTCCTCGCGCAATTTTTCTGGGTATCGCTTTCATTGCCCTCCAAACCGTTGCTAGGAAACTGTTGAGGAAATGACTGGGTTAATTGCCTTGACCGAAAACTTGCGCGGCCTTGAGCATGTCTCCTGAAGACGCAGCAGGCATTGGCGAAGTTGCTTGGTAGTTTGTGTTGGGTGCAAGGTTCGCGCTCCAAACTTCCGCTGAGCACTGTAGCGACGTCACCGCCGCAAACCCCGCATTCACCAACCCTAAGTCACTGTCAGCGGGTGGGTTATATTCGGTCTCAACCAAATCAAAGAACAATTTCCCTTCTGCTTGATCTACGATTTGGCTTCGAACCGAGCCGAATTCCGCTAGGCCGCCCCAGCGTAGGCCTTTTGTTTGCGCATAGGGCAGGGCGGGCACATTCAGATTCAGCGCGCAGCGTTCTGGGCCATTGGCCAGGGCCTTCAGCAGTTCAATAGCGTATTGGCAGGCGGTGTCGAAATGCCACTCCTCGGAGACCGCAAGGCTCACGGCCAGGCCGCGCATACCGAAGTTCTGAGCCGCTAAGGCCGCGCCAACGGTCCCACTGTGCAGTACCGAGCGGCCGGTATTCAGGCCTAGATTCGGGCCTGAAACCACAATGTCGGGCCTGGGACCAAAAGCTTCTAAATGACTGGTTATCGTGCACAGTGCGGGCGGTCCATCGAGCGCAAAGGCTTTGCCGGCTAACCCGTCGATCTGAACTTCTTTATAGCCAATCGGGCGATCCCGAGAGATGTGGCCCAAGCTCGCGCCGGTGCCCGAGGCATCAAAGCTGGGGGCAACGACAACCACTTCAAAACCTGCGGCTTCAACCTGGCGGGCGAGTTCGTGTAATCCTGGGCTGTCGATGCCATCATCGTTGGTAAGTAGTGCGCGCATCAAATCTCTCCTGTTAGACAACTATTGTCCGCCAGTTCGGCCCTGGCAACAACCCACGGCGCCTGAATTGTCGCGTCTTGTGATTCGCAGCCAAGCGCCGCCGCGAGAATATGGTTGATCACCCATTCGAAATTAATTTTGAGCTTGCAGTTTGGCGATGGACTGTTGGTTGAAGCTTTCAATGCGGACCGTAGGGTGCAAGGCGCGCCAGTACGACCGCTTTTGATTCAGTCAGTCAGTGGGCTTGAAGGCCGCGCAGGCTTCCTCAGCCGTGACCCGCGCCTTCTTTTCGCACACCTGCCAGAGGTCATTACAGACTTGGATTTCCCGAGCCTTGGGTAGTTCTGCTTCGAAACAGTTCTTGTACTCTCGGTCACAACTGACCACGAGCAACAAGACGATGATGATGGTAAAGGCTCGCGTCATAAATGCTGTCCGTTAAAGGTTAAAAATGTAGTGCAATGTGCACCCGGTAGCAAGCCCTTGCAGCATACGATTGTAAGCAAACCTTGAAATGAGCGCTGCGGTGTTGGGCGGCAATTGAATTCAGGTTGGGATTGGTTGCGCGGCCCAGTTCGAGGTCACAGTTAGGCCGGCGATTCTTGGCGTTGCGATTTAGGTCGCCCCTAGCCTGTGGTACCCTTGCCAGCGATTGGTGCTGAGTCAATGGTGGCTCGCTTGATCAAGAAAAGGAGGATCACAACATGATTGCAATATCGATTTTTGGCGGCCTGCTGATTGGTCTGGCGTCGGTCTGTCTAATGCTGTTTCAAGGCCGAATCGCTGGGATCAGTAGCATCGTCTACCGCGCGATCTTCCAGTTGAAATTCGAATCCTGGGCGCTA
>JABGWC010000092.1 GCA_018645765.1 Gammaproteobacteria bacterium
ACAGGGAGCTGGGTTGTTTAGGACAGGTTGAGGCAGTCGGTCGGCGCTTGAGGTTGCGCTGTTCTGAATTAAGGGGCGCTCTAGCGGGTGTACTGCTGAGCAAACTGCTTCATAATACGGTCCTGGTCGGATCTCCGTATGAGGTGTTTGATCGGCGCTAGCGAGGCCCGACAGTTAGGTAGGGCGCTCAGGCTGGCAGAGGTTGAAGGGTTATTAAAGTTAGATCGCGGGGAGCCTGATGGTTCGGCGGCGGAAAGATAGAAGTAAGCAATTGAATCGTTTTATAAAAAGGAAAGATCATGAGTGACAGTATTAAGATCATTGCAATTTTGGGCGGAACCGGCGATCTGGGCGGTGGTCTTGCCAGACAATGGTCGAGAGCGGGCTACACCATTGTTATCGGCAGTCGGACCCTCGAGAAAGGGCAAGAAGCCGCAGCGGCCCTTCTGACGGAGTTCCCCGACCTCAATGTTACCGGCTTAGATAACCCTGCTGCCGCCGAGCAAGCAGATCTGGTCGTGCTCACAGTCCCGTTTGCGCACCAACTCAGCACGCTCGATTCCGTGAAGCATGCTTTGGTGGGTAAAGTGCTGATCGATGTAACGGTGCCTTTGGTGCCGCCAAAGGTCGGCACAGTGCAGATGCCCGCATCCGGATCGGCGGGTCAGCAAGCTCAAGACCACCTTGGTGAAGACGTTTTCGTCGTGTCGGCGTTCCAAAATGTTGGCGCGATGCATTTACAAGAAGACCATTCGATTGCTTGTGATGTGCTTGTGACCGGTAATAAGCGCGCGGCGCGGGATACCGTGATCACACTCATCGAGGCGCTTGGTTTGAAAGGCTGGCATGCCGGTCCAATACAGAATGCAGCAGCGGCCGAAGCCTTGACCTCGATTTTGATTACGATCAACCGACACCATAAAATCAACGGCGCTGGGCTTGTGATCACCGGTGAGCCCGCCGCTGAATGAAGCTGTCACTCACCAGTATTGATAATATTCCCATGGTGGAGCCCGGGGATGATCTGGTTGAGATCATTCTTGCTGGGCTCGCCAGCATGGGTGAGTCGCTTCAGTCCGGAGACGTTTTGGTTCTGGCGCAGAAAATCGTCTCGAAAGCTGAGAACCAGTATGTGAACCTCAACGATATTACCCCGACTGAGGCCGCCGTGCTGCTTGGTCAAGAGGTTGATAAGGACCCAAGAAAAGTACAAGTGATTTTAAATGAATCCAATGAGGTGGTCCGCAAACGACCGGGCGTGTTGATTGTTGAGCACCGCCTGGGTTTTGTTGCGGCCAATGCTGGGATTGATCAATCAAATATTTTCCAAGCCGGTGTCGACGGGGATGATTTGTGTTTGCTTTTACCCCTTGATCCCGATGCGTCCGCGCAAGCGCTGCGGCGCGGCATTGCCGATCGGTTAGACATCGACGTCGGTGTGATTATTAATGACTCGATCGGACGCGCCTGGCGGATTGGAACGGTGGGGCTGGCAATCGGTGTCGCGGGCCTTACGGCGTTAGACGACTACGTTGGCGGCACGGACATTTTTGGCCGTGAATTGCTCGTGACCCAGGTCGCCGCGGCCGACGAATTGGCGGCAGGCGCCTCCCTGGTGATGGGGCAAACCACCGAAAAAGCGCCGGTTGTGTTGGTTCGCGGCTATCAGCCTCAGGCGCCGAGTGCGCCTGAGTTGGCTGGGGTCAAACCCTTGCTTCGACCCAAAGCCATGGATATGTTTCGATAATCCTGCTGTAGGCTGAGTTTCAATAGCCGGTAAAAAGGCTTTTGTGATAGCGTCCCACTGCAGCGTTAAATAAGAGTGAGAGAATCATGGTGCGGACGTCACCGACAGTTCTGGCGTTATCAGGCGGCGTTGGCGGCGCGAAGTTGGCGCTGGGTCTCGCCCAAATCGTGCCGTCTGACGCGTTAACGGTTGTCGTGAATACGGGTGATGATTTCGAGCACCTAGGCCTCCGGATTTGTCCGGATCTAGATACCTTGATGTACACCTTATCGGGTCTTTCGAATCAAACCTTAGGCTGGGGCCAACAAGATGAAACCTGGCAGTTTCTGGATGCGCTGAAGCGTCTTGGGGGGGATGCCTGGTTTGGGCTTGGCGATCGTGATTTGGCAACACATGTTCATCGCACCGCGTTGTTAGCGCAAGGCGACTCGCTGAGTGCGGTCACGGCCGGATTAATGCACGCGCTGGGGGTGTTAACACAAGTCGTGCCCATGACGGATGATAACGTTGCAACCTTGATCCATTGCCAGAACGGCGAGACACTTTCGTTCCAACATTATTTCGTCCGCGATCGCTGCGAGCCTTTGATCAAGGGGATCTCCTTTCAAGGCATCGAGACGGCTCGCCGCGCGCCTGAATTCGAGCAATTAATCGCCTCCGGTGATCTGTCACAGATCATTATTTGCCCGTCGAATCCCTTTGTGAGTGTCGCGCCCATTCTGGATTTGGCTGAAACTTGGAAGGCGCTGAAAGCGGCTGATTGCCCGGTTGTCCTGGTTTCGCCGATCGTGGCTGGAATGGCCTTAAAAGGGCCGGCCGCAAAAATGATGACCGAACTCAAAATGCCAAGCACGGCGCTGGCGGTGGCCCAGTTTTATGCAGACACCTATCCCGGATTGGTGGATGGGTTTGTCCTAGATGAGGCCGATGCGATGAGTGCAGAGGCGGTTAGCGCCTTAGGGCTTACGCCAATGGTTACCCAAACTGTGATGAAAAATCTCGACGACAAGCAGGCGCTTGCAGAAGCTGTATTACGATTTTCAGATGAGTTAGCGGGCTGATGACGACGCGCGCGATTATTCCGGTTAAAGGGTTCGAGAATGCCAAACAGCGCTTGTCGTCCCTATTGTCGAGCGAGGAGCGTCGCAGGCTCTGCCAAGCAATGGTGGAGGATGTTTTGATTGCGGTTGAAGCCTGCCCGTTGGTTGATGAGATTATGGTGATTACGAATGATCCTGCTGCCATTGAATTGGCCGAAGGCTATGGCGCTTTGATTTTGCCAGAACCGGCCGAAGCAGGACTTATTCCAGCGGTGGTGCATGCCAGTGAAACCTTAACCGAGGCGGGCATTGATCAAATGCTGTTCTTGCCTGGAGACGTGCCCTTGGTTACGCCTGACGAACTCGAAGCCATTTTAGACGGTTTCTCCCCAAAAGGGCCGGGCCTGGCTTTGGTGCCAGCAGATGACCTGGGTGGTACAAACTGTCTGTTGGCAGCCCCGCCTGGCGTTGTGGCATTCCAGTTTGGGATCGATAGTTTTCGAAAACATGTGAAAGCCGCCCAAAGGGTCGGCGTTGAACCGACCGTCTTAAAACTACCAGGGCTGGGTTTGGATATTGACACGCCGGACGATTTAAAGCGGTTTATGGACCGGCTGGCATTTCTTGGGACGGAGTCCCATACTTATCGTTATTGTGTGGCAATCGATGTGAGCGCCAGACTATCGTCGGTCACAGGAGGTGGGTTGTAATGAGTGCCATAACAGAGATTCTTCAGAAGGCGGCAGTTGGCCAAGGTCTGGCTGATCATGAAGCGTTAGTGCTTGCCGATTATACCGATACCGATGCATTGTTACGCCATGCGAGTGTCGTGCGAGATCTGAGTCATCCGAATGCTATGTCCTATTCCAGGAAAGTGTTTATTCCGCTCACCCATCTCTGTCGAGATGTGTGCCATTACTGCACCTTTGCGCAGGTCCCTCGAAAACTAAAAGCCCCGTACTTAACGCCCGACGAGGTGCTTAAGATAGCATCCGATGGCGCCAAAGCAGGTTGTAAAGAAGCGCTGTTCACCTTAGGTGACAAGCCTGAGGAGCGATATAAAGCCGCTCGCGATGGGCTCAAAGCATTGGGGCAAGATTCCACCCTGAGCTATCTACACGATATGGCAGAGTTGGTGCTCAAAGAAACGGGCTTGATGCCCCATCTGAATCCGGGGTTGATGACGGCGTCGGAGTTTGAAGCGCTGCGTAAAGTATCGATTTCAATGGGCATTATGCTCGAGTCGGCATCCGATAGACTGACCGAAAAAGGCATGCCGCATTATGGGTCCCCCGATAAAGCGCCGGCCAAGCGACTCGAAACCATTCGTTTAGCGGGGGAAGCAGGCGTGCCGTTTACCTCCGGTATTTTAATTGGGATTGGTGAAACTCGTCGCGAGCGCATTGAATCTCTACTGGCGTTGCGCACAGCCAACGAGCCCTTCGGTCACATTCAAGAATTGATCATTCAGAATTTCCGCGCAAAACCCGATACGTTGATGGTCAATGCGCCCGAGCCCGATTTGAATGAACTGCTATGGACGATTGCGCAGGCCCGACTCATTTTTGGTAGCGAGATGAATTTGCAGGCGCCGCCGAATTTAAGTCCCGGCGTGTTTCATCGAATTATTGATTCAGGTATCAACGACTGGGGCGGGGTTTCGCCTGTTACGCCCGATTTCGTCAATCCTGAAGCGCCCTGGCCGCATCTCAAAAATTTAGCCGAAGAAACGGCGCGCGAAGGTAAAATCTTGGTTGAACGTCTAGCGGTTTATCCGTCGCATTTGAAACAAATGGATCGATGGATTGATGTTGAACTTAGACCAATGGTGCTCGACGCAATCGATGGCGAGGGCTATGTCCGCGGTGAAGATTGGGCGGCCGGCGAAACGCCAAACCCGCCTGCGGGTGATTTGGCTCGTGTGACGCATATTCCAAAGCTTCAGGCTTCTGCGACCCTGGCTGCCATTCTTGACAAAGCGGTCGCCGGTAAGGCGTTGTCGGAAAGTGAAATTGTCAGGCTGTTTAAGGCGCGCGGGGACGAGATAACCCATATTGCTCAAGCGGCGGATACGGTCCGAAAGCAGTTGGTCGGCGATGAGGTGACCTATTGTGTTAACCGAAATATAAATTACACCAACGTGTGTTATTTCAAATGCCAGTTCTGTGCGTTTTCGAAAGGTAAGATGAGTGAAA
>JABGWC010000084.1 GCA_018645765.1 Gammaproteobacteria bacterium
AAATCGGTCGTTGAGGGCCGTTTGCCAAGTAGTGACTATTAGATCGATATCCATTGTGGCTCCTAAAGCTGGACCGAGCCCGCTCTAGGGCAGAGGCTCGGTAACAGTGTGATACTATTTTAAGTCTAATCTTAGGTGGATCGGGTGCTATTTGGAATTTTTGATTGAATATGGGTTGTTCCTAGCGAAGGTTGTGACAATTGTTGTTGCCTTAGTAGTCTTGGTGACGCTACTGATCAGTGCAAGGCAACCAGGCCCTCAGGGTGAACCTGGTCGGTTGGAGGTCAAGCATCTCAATGACGCCTATGAACAGGTCACTAAATCGTTGAATCAAGCCATGATGAGTCCTGAGGGACAAAAGGCGGCACAAAAGGCCGCCAAAAAAACGGAAAAACAACGTCTTAAAGCTGAGAAAGCGGCGCTGAAGCGGTCAAGCAACGAAGCGGACCCAAAAGCGTTGCCCATATCTCGAGTTTTTGTGCTCAACTTCGACGGTGACATAGAGGCCTCTGCCGTCAGCAGTTTGAGGCAAGAGGTGACTGCCATTTTAGCCGTGGCGTCCGCTGAAGACGAAGTGCTGCTGCGCCTTGAAAGTGCTGGCGGTGTGGTGCACGGTTATGGCCTGGCTGCATCTCAGTTGCGCCGCATTACAAAGCAAGGTATCAAGTTGACTGTTTCTGTCGATAAGGTCGCAGCGAGTGGCGGCTATATGATGGCCTGCATCGCCGATAGAATCATTGCGGCGCCCTTTGCCGTTCTGGGATCGATTGGCGTTGTTGCCCAGGTGCCAAACTTTAATCGTTTATTGAAATCGCAGAAGGTCGATGTTGAGTTGCATACCGCCGGCGCGCATAAGCGAACGCTCACAATGTTTGGCGAAAATACCGATGAAGGTCGCCAGAAATTTAGGGCTGAACTTGAAGAGGTTCACCAGCTGTTTAAGGTCTTTGTCAGGGATAATCGCCCCCAAGTTGATATTGAGGTTGTCGCCACCGGGGAAGCCTGGTACGGACAAAGAGCCCTTGAGCAGCAATTGATTGATGAGATTCAAACGAGCGATGAGTATTTGATTGAGAAAATGCCAACGGCTGCGGTCTATGAGATCGTGTATGAAATCCAGCAAAGCAAAGTCGAAAAATTGGTGAAGCGGTTTGCACAACTGACAACGCTGATACCGACGCAAAGCCGGGTGCTGGCCCGTCACAACTTAGAATAAAAGACAGGGTTTGGGATGGAAAAGCACCCATCTTGACTGGGATCCCCTTAGCCAAAAAAACTGCTTCAGATTAAAGATTAAAGGATAGGAAATTATGGCTTCATTCAATGCGTTTTGGGTTGAAAAAGATGAACAAGGTACCCGTCATCAGGTGATTACAAGGGAACTCGATGACTTGCCTGAAGGGGATGTATTGATCGAGGTTTTATATTCTTCTGTCAACTACAAAGATGCGATGAGTGCCTCCGGCGTGCCGGGCGTGACCAAGCAATATCCTCATACACCGGGCATTGATGCAGCAGGCATTGTGCGGGCATCAACGGACCCGACGTTATCGATTGGGAGTGAAGTGCTGGTGATCGGCTTTGATCTCGGTATGAATACACCCGGCGGATTCGGTCAATATATTCGCGTGCCGGCCGGTTGGGTGCTGCCCATGCCAGCCGGCCTCTCGCTGCGAGAAAGCATGATCCTGGGTACTGCTGGCCTGACCGCAGCACTCTGCTTGGAGAAGCTTTTTTGGATGAATGCGCAGCCTGAGCAAGGGCCAGTTTTGGTTACGGGGGCTACCGGCGGCGTGGGTTCCGTGGCGATTGCGCTATTGTCACACCTTGGATTTGAGGTGATTGCTGTTTCCGGCAAGCGGGATCAAGTTGATTATCTAAAAGCGCTGGGCGCTGAGACGGTGATGGGTCGGGACACCTTGTCGGAGCAATCGAGTCGACCAATGTTAAAACCGATGTATGCACACGCTGTTGATACGGTGGGTGGCGATATGCTGTCGAATGTCATCAAATCCTTAAACCCTCAGGGCAGTGTGGCGGTCTGTGGTTTGGTGGCATCGCCCAAGATGGACGTTACGGTTTTGCCTTTCATCCTGCGAGGGGTCAACGTTTTGGGCGTCGACTCGGTTGAACTGCCCTTAGAAGATAAAGCTAGAAATTGGACTCGGCTGGCGGAGGAATGGCGATTACCGAACCTTGCGCAGATGGCAACAGAAGTCGGCCTTGATGGTATTTCTCAAACGGTTGATGCGCTGTTAGCCGGCGGTGTCGTTGGGCGGACTTTGGTGCGTATGTCTTAAAGCGTAATACGGTCTGCTCGGCAGGCCCAGCTGCTGCTGTCAAGGGTTGCGTTGCTGCGCGTTTAAAACGAGCGCAGCGGCAAAAAGCCGCGTCATGCACGCCGTATAGAACGGGCAAGTCAGCATGGGTGTAACTTAAGCGGAAATATTCGGCTGATACCATTTTGAAAAATAACCAATCTGGCCTAGCGCAGACGCAGCATCTTGGTCCTCTTTCAATACAAAGCTATTGATACCACATCGGTGCAAGTGATCGAGTTGCGCCGCACGAACATCACCATAAACGCGAATCTCACCCTCATAGCGATAGTGCTGCCGGAGCATAGCAGCCAGGGAATAGGGGCGCCCGTCGGTAAAGGCAGGCAAATGCAATAAGATCAGGCGAGCAGTGATCAAATGGTGCTGGAAGGCGTCGGGCAACGCATCCGGTTCAATTTGCAGACTGCTCACGGCACTAGACCGCTGTTCTGCATCATTGAGGCGGTGCGGCTCATCATATCCTGACCAAATTAAATCGATCTCTTGCTGCTCAGGATAGCCATTAACAGTCGTGATTAATTTCATGATGCTAACCCTTCATAGGCGGCAGACTTGAAGACTTCGATTCCCACTCGATCCAAAGTTTGATTAAAGGCCTCTTCGGTCAGTCGGTGCTGCTGGTAGCACTGAGTCAGCCGTTGCACGACCCAATGTATTTCGGCGCGGGCAACCGATGGACCGAGGATACGTCCAATTCTTGCGTCCTCGCCCGGCTCTCCGCCGATCGAGAGTTGGTAGAATTCTTCGCCTTTTTTGTCAACGCCCAGAATGCCAATGTTGCCTACGTGGTGATGACCGCAGGCGTTCATGCAGCCTGATATATTGATGCTGAGTGCGCCCAGATGGTGCTCTGCTTCGGCATCTTGAAACGTTTCTTCAATAGCGGCAGCCACTGGAATGGACTTGGCATTGGCGAGGGAACAGTAATCACCACCCGGGCAGCAAATCATATCGGTTGCAAGACCACGATTGGCGCGATCGAGATTGTGTTTGCCCAAAGCCTTGTAGAGCTCTGGCAGTTTGGTTTGCTCGACATCAGCCAAAACAAGGTTTTGCTCATGGGTTACACGGGCTTCACCAAAGCTATAGCGGTCTGCGAGATCGGCAAGGGCTTCGAGGTCGCGATCGGATACGTCCCCTGGCGCGATGCCCGTCCGCTTCAATGAAATGTGTACGGCGGCATAGCCCGGCTGCTGATGCGCGAGAACGTTTTGTGCACACCAGCGATCAAAGGGTTGATCGGTTGTGATAACGCTTCTTGAAGGCGCTTGATCGGTGAGCGCAAGGTAATTCGGGCGTGAGAAGTGCCCAGCAAACCGTGCAATCGAATCCTCGTTAATCGTCTCTGGGCCATCTTTTAGAGCTTGCCAGGCATTATTAACAGCGGTTTGAAAATCGAGTTTGCCCATGGCTTTGACCAAGATTTTGATACGGGCTTTGTATTTATTGTCCCGTCGACCGAGCTGATTATAGACGCGTAAAATTGCTGTTAAGTAGGTGATAAGGTGCTTGGGTTCCAGCCGAGTGTTGATGCAGACCCCGATAAGTGGGGTTCTACCGAGACCACCGCCGACCCAGACCTCGAAATACAGGCCTGCGTCATCTGACTGTAAGCGCAAACCGATGTCGTGCACTGCTATAGCGGCGCGATCCGATATGGCCCCGGTAACGGCAATCTTAAATTTTCTAGGCAACCAGTTGAATTCCGGATGCAGGGTCGACCATTGCCTTAAGAGCTCCGCCCAAGGTCTGGGGTCGGCGATTTCGTCTGTCGCAACGCCGGCAAATTGATCAGACGTAATGTTACGAATACAACTTCCGCTGGTTTGAATTGCGTGCATGTCAACTTCGGCAAGACGACCGAGGAGGTCCGGCATTGCTTCTATTTTTGGCCAATTCAATTGGATATTTTGTCGCGTTGTAAAGTGCGCATAACCTTTGTCAAAGTCTCTAGTAATTGCAGCGAGCGCGCGAAGTTGCTTTGCCGAGACCTCGCCATAAGGAATTGCGATGCGAAGCATGGGGGCCAAACGCTGAATGTACAGCCCATTTCGTAGACGTAGTTGTTGGAATTCTTCGGCCGTTAAATCGCCGGCGAGGAATTGCCTCGTTTGCTCCCGGAATTGATCACAGCGTTGCTGCAAGAACTGTTGATCGTCGTCGTTGTACTGATACATGTCACACCCCAACTCTTTATGGCAGGGACGTTATCAGCTCTCACTAGTTTGATGAATAATTTTGTTCTTCTAAGGATATGCCTTTCTGAATCAGGGTATAATTTTTTGTTTTAAGGAGCGCGGAATGAGTCAAGAGAAAAATCACGACCAAGGTGATAGTGTGGTTGATGCATTAGCCGTTGTGGCGATGGTATTGCTGCCAGTTGTGGCCGTTGTCTTCTACCTATCGGGCTTACCGTCTTAATCAAGTACTGAGAGACGTAACGGCATCGTAAGTACTAGATCACCAGATAAACCACGGTGAGGAGCGTGCCGATAAAAACAAAGGTAACAATCAGTCCGGCGAGAATAAAAGGCAAGGGTGAGTCTGATTGGAAGTCCCGGTCTCGGACATCAGATCGTTGTACGCCGATGGCGGCGCCGACGGCGCTAACCAGAGTTTGAAAGAATGTCGGTTTTGAGGGGGCTTCATTGGTGATCTTTGGATCGTCTAACATGGCGTCCTCGAGTGTTGGTTGTGGCAGGATTAAAAAAATCCACGCCGCTTAGATGGTTAAGACCGCTACAATTTAGGGCCAATGCCAGGATAGCCGAGTTTCAATGCTTGTCCAATAAGGTTTGCCGAATGAGGTCCGCCTAACAGAGGTTGTCCAATAAAGCTTGGCCGAACAGCGCTTGTGCCAACACGGGGACTGGAGATAAATTAAGCTAGAGCCTCCGAATGACAACCGGACTTAACTCACAAGATTTGGTCTCAGCCACCGCTCGGCTACGTCAATAGTCCATTGTTTGCGCGCGGCATAGTGCGTGACTTGATCGGATCCAATTTTCCCAAGACCAAAATAACTGGCCTGGGGGTGGGAAAAATAAAAACCGCTTACGGAGGCTGCTGGCGTCATCGCAAAGTTCTCGGTTAAGTGAACCCCGATGGCACGCTCGGCCTCGAGCAAGTCAAACAACGTTCTTTTTTCAGTATGATCCGGACACGCTGGGTAGCCTGGTGCCGGTCTGATACCTTGGTAGCGCTCCTTGATGAGCTCGGTTTGATCTAAAGCCTCATCCGGGGCATAACCCCAATGCACTCGGCGAACTTGTTCGTGTAGATACTCCGCTGCAGCCTCTGCCAATCGATCTGCCAAGGCTTTCGCTAAGATGGCGTTGTAATCATCATTCGCGCCTTCGAATTCGGCCACCAAGGTATCCAGCCCCAGCCCCGCGGTGACAACGAATCCACCAATGTAATCTGCGGCGGCATCGGTTGGAGCGACGAAATCGCTGAGGCAGAGGTTGGGCTTGCCATTGGGTTTGTCGGTTTGCTGTCGTAAATGATGCAACCGCGTTCGCTCGGTTTGCCGGGTTTCATCTTCAAAGACAATGACGTCGTCGCCATCTGATTGTGCGGGCCAGAAGCCAAAGACCGCTGAGGCCTTTACTTGTTGACTGCTGAGCCATTGATCGAGCATGGCTTTAGCGTCCTTGAACAGCTCTCGCGCCGACTCGCCGACCACATCATCCTCAAGAATTTTTGGAAATTTTCCAGCGAGTTCCCAAGTTATAAAAAAAGGCGTCCAGTCGATGTAATCAATCAGAGTTGCCAAGGGTAAATCAACAACCGTATTGGTGTTGATGTGTTCTGGCCGCGGTGGGATGTAGTCGGTCCAAGCAAGACTCGAATGATTGACTTGCGCGCGCTCAAAGCTTAAGAGCTTCGATTTCGCACTTCGGTGTTTGTTGCGCTCTCGAATCATGTCGTATTCAGTACGAAGCTCAGCTTTGAGATTGGGTTTGTCGTTATCCGATAACAGGCGGCTTGCGATGCCAACCGCTCTTGATGCATCAGTCACATAAACCGTGATGTCGTTTTGGTAGCCCGGTTCAATCTTCACCGACGTATGCGCTTTGGAGGTGGTCGCGCCCCCAATCATCAACGGAACTTGGAAATCTTGTCGTTGCATTTCGCTGGCAACATTCACCATTTCGTCAAGCGATGGCGTGATGAGCCCGGATAAGCCGATGATATCGACTTGGTGTGCTCGAGCCTCGGCTAAGATTTTATCCGCGGGGACCATGACCCCAAGATCGATCACTTCGTAGTTATTGCATTGCAGTACAACGCCAACGATATTTTTGCCGATATCGTGTACGTCGCCCTTAACGGTCGCCATAAGAATACGTCCTTTGGCTTTTGATTTTGCCGTTTTCTCAGCTTCTATAAACGGAATGAGGTGGGCAACAGCCTGCTTCATGACCCGCGCACTTTTGACGACCTGAGGCAGAAACATCTTTCCTGCCCCAAACAAATCGCCAACCCGGTTCATACCCGCCATGAGGGCGCCCTCGATGACGTCGATGGGGCGTTTGGCAAGTAATCGCGCGGCTTCGGTGTCCTCGAGGATATATTGGTTAATGCCTTTCACGAGGGAGTAGGCGAGCCGCTCGTTAACGTTGTTTTCCCGCCATGAAAGGTCTTCGGCTTGGGCTTTACTGCTGCCACCGGAAAACCGATTCGCAACCTCAATGAGACGGTCGGTCGAGTCATCACGCCGATTAAACAACACATCTTCAATTGCATCCCGCAAATCTTTTGGGACTTCTTCGAAAATCGCAAGTTGTCCTGCATTCACGATGCCCATTGTGAGGCCGGCCTGAATGGCGTGATACAAAAAGACCGCGTGAATCGCTTCTCGAACTTGATTGTTTCCCCGAAACGAGAATGAAACGTTGCTGATGCCGCCTGAAATTCGAGCCTGAGGCAAATGCGCTTTGATATAGGCGCAAGCGTCGATGAAATCACGGCCGTAAAGGGCATGTTCTTCAATTCCGGTTGCAACGGCAAAGACATTTGGATCAAAGATAATGTCCGCCGGCGGAAAATTCAGTCGTCCAACCAGCAGATCATAGCTTCGCTTGCAAATGGCTTGTTTGCGTTCAAGGTTATCAGCCTGGCCGGTTTCGTCGAAGGCCATCACGACAACGGCCGCCCCATATTTCAAACACAGGCTTGCCTGCATCAGAAATTCTTCTTCACCGGCTTTTAAACTGATGGAGTTAACGATGCTTTTGCCCTGAATGCATTGTAATCCCGCTTCGATGATGTCCCACTTTGAAGAGTCGACCATGATTGGAACCCGTGAAATGTCGGGCTCAGAGGCAATGAGATGGAGGAACCGAACCATAGCGGCCTTGGAATCCAGCATGCCCTCATCCATGTTGATATCAATAATTTGCGCGCCATTGTTGACCTGATCTTGCGCGACCTGGAGTGCGGCCTCATAGTCCTCCTCTCTGATGAGGCGGGCAAATTTTGCAGAGCCGGTCACGTTGGTGCGCTCGCCAACATTGACAAAGAGTGACTCATCGTTGATTTTAAAGGGCTCTAAGCCGGACAATAGCGTTTGGCCTGACGGTTGTTTTTCTTGTCTTGGCGCGTAGCCTTTGACCAGGTCAGAAAAAGCTCGGATATGTTCAGGCGTTGTGCCGCAGCAGCCACCAATGATGTTGATGAGCCCATCGTCTAAGTAGCCTCTGATGGCCGTGACCATGGCGTCAATGGTTTCGTCATATTCGCCAAACTCGTTCGGAAGGCCCCGATTGGGGTAAGCGCTAATGAAGCAATCTGCGTACTGACCAATATCTTTAATGTGGGTTCGAAGTTCATCGGCGCCGAGCGCACAATTGAATCCAACGCTTAAGGGTTTGGCGTGCTGGATCGACGCCCAAAAGGCCTCTGGCGTTTGGCCTGAAAGCAAGCGACCGCTGGCATCGGTAATCGTGCCGGAAATCATAATCGGCAGGGTGCGTCCGGTGTTTTCAAAATGGCTTAACGCCGCAAAAATAGCAGCTTTTGCATTGAGGACATCAAAAATGGTTTCGATAAGCAAAATGTCGGCGCCGGCATCATCCAGAGCTTGAATCGCAAGGCCATAATCGGCGACCAAGCTTTTGAAATCAATATTACGAAACCCAGGATCGTTCACATCAGGCGAAAGGCTCGCGGAGCGCGTTGTTGGGCCAATCGCGCCGGCAACGAAGCAGATCCGATCGGGTTGATCGACCTGCAACTCGGCAATGGCCGCTTGGGCCAGCTTGACCGATGCGTAGTTGAGTTCATACACAAGGTCCTCCGTGCCGAAGTCGGCCTGGGACACCGTGTTGGCCGTAAACGTGTTGGTTTCCAGGATATCCGCGCCAGCGAGCAGATAATCCAAATGAATTTTTTGAATGACCTCAGGTCGAGTGAGGGTCAGCAGTTCATTGTTGCCTTTTAAATCGCTGGTCGCGTCTTTGAATCGCTCGCCTCGGAAGTCGGATTCGTCAAGCCTCAATTCTTGAATCGCGGTTCCCATGGCGCCATCCATAACGAGGATGCGCTCTTTAAGGATTGCGGCAATTGACGGCGCGGCGGGGGAGGTCGTCATAAATCTTCCTAGGTGGGCGAAGCGGGCAGTTTACCAAAACGACCCGATCAGCCTTCTGAAGAATTGTCGCCTATGACATGAGGAAAATTCATGTGTTTGAAGGCTTAGGGCTTAGAACGCACTGCTTTGGGCTTGGGTTCAAGAACGGGATCAGCGGATTTTAGAGACTGCAAGCCGATTGCATCGCTAGCGAATCTAAGGGCGCTGACGTATGATACGATCGTCGGGCGCGGCGGTGCGAAACAGGCCGCGGTCAGTTCATGAACCCAAGGGTGATGAAAAATCATGGTTACAATTACAGAGTCAGCTCAAACCTACTTAGCCGGTCTTTTGGCCAAGCAAGAAGCCAAGGATATAGGGGTAAGGGTTTTTATTACCGAGCCAGGCACGCCCATGGCCGAAACGTGTATTGCCTATTGTCGTCCGGAAGAAGCTCAAGAGGATGATATTAAAGTGGCTTACGAGCAGTTCGATGGCTACATCGATGCGAGAAGTGAGCCGTTCTTGGAAGAGGCACTCGTCGACTATGCAGAAGATCGAATGGGCGGCCAGCTCACCATCAAGGCGCCGAATGCAAAAGTGCCGAAGGTGTCGGATGACAGTCCTTTGGAAGATCAGATTAATTACGTGCTACATAGCCAGATCAATCCTAGCCTAGCTAGCCATGGCGGTATGGTCAGTCTCATCGAGATCGTTGAAGACAATGTCGCGGTGTTGCAGTTCGGTGGCGGGTGTCAAGGTTGCGGTATGGTTGATGTGACCTTGAAAGATGGTGTTGAGAAGACCCTGCTCGAGACCCTGCCGCAGTTAACAGCGGTTCGTGATGTCACGGATCACTCCGTTACAGAAAATGCCTATTTTTAAACGTCTCAAAGACGGTTGGCAGATTTTTTCTGCAATGGCTTAAGCTGGGCAAGGTTCTGGGAGAAGCGTTATCCTCGGAAATCGGCCGGTGCGTAGCACATTTTTACGGGCTTGCCCGCGAAACGCAGCCGCGTGTCATGGGTGATGGTTGCTCTAGAGGGAAAGGCACCTGTTTGCGATTGTGATAATCTTTTTCATCAATCGGGATCTGAGCCGTCCGGCTCGTCCAGCCACTCGCAATCCAGGTCAAGCGGGTAGGAGGGCCTGGGTAGGCGTTGCCATTGATGGCGCGTTAGCACGGGTGAGGTCCTGCCAGGCGTATCCACTTCTACCATTTGATCGGCGGTGAAATATTGGTCGAAGACCGCTCGATAGTTCGACCGGCATTTTAAAACCAAGGTCCGAATCAAACGAACATCAACACCTAGCGCCGACAATAGCGTTGGATCTGGCCAGACGATCGGGCGGCGACTGGTGACTAAAACCTTCAGGCCGTCCAGGTCCAGGAGGCAGATAGGGCCGGCATTGACTCGCATACCAGACAGTGGGCCCGTGGAAATATAAAATATTCCAGGATGCGTTGCCTGCACTAGAGCCGCCTCAACAGAGTAAACCGGCGCGGCACCGTCCCAATTGTCTCCGTGAAAGCGGGCATCGATTCTTGATCCGGCGCCGGCATCTACCGCCATCGCCGCCAAAGTAGGGTCAAAAAAGCTACCGATTACCACGCCTTCGGTTTTGGCTTTATGCAGCGCCTCAAGCAACCAGAGCGTGTTACCGGGCCCGCCGGCGCCGACATTGTCGCCAAGATCAGCCAGTAACAGTGCCGGTAAATTAGGCTGCGCGCCCGTTCGCTGGGCTCGACTCACGGCGTCAGCGATTGGCACTAGATTCCACATAAAACGTGCTCGCATGGACCATGCCATCCGTGCGATTTGATGACACAATTGTTCGGCTCGAAGCCGGGTTTGTCTTGCTGTCACGATAATGTGCAAACCATTTTCTGAGGTGTCGCTGAACGCAAAACCCGCAACGATTGAGATGTTTAGGATGTCCGTGTCCAGCTGGCTTTGCCCGAAATTGATGAGGTCAGCGTAGGGCCCATCCGCCGTCAATAGACTCACGTTGGGAGGCACCAGAGGTAGGCGCAGGTTGCTGACGACGGGTCGCATACCGGTCCAGATCTCGCTCATAATGTTCGCAGCTTCCCGACCCCGATCAAATTGGTCAACATGCGGGTCCGTTCGATAGGCTACGATGACATCTGCATGATCCACCATGCGCTGTGAAATATTGGCATGTAAATCGACGGTTGCGACCACCGGTACATCAGGGCCTACTGCGCGACGAATGGCCCGGTACAAAAGGCCGTCTGGATCTTCTTCATCGGTTGTTGTCATAGCGCCATGATTGAGGATGTAGACGCCATCAAGCGAGGACTCCGCGCTGAGCTCACGCTCAATGTTTAAAATTTCATTAATAATAAAGGAATGCTCAGCTGGGCCACCCGCGCCACCGAGCACCATGCTGATCGGGACCGGGCGCCACGGGCCGTTTGAGTCCATTTGTTCGAAAAAGCCCTGCCCTTCTTTTAATAAGATTGGTGATGCTGATCGTGCATCATCCGTAACCTGTTCTCGCCGCATCACTTTAAACTGTTGCGCAGCAACAACATCGGCATAACGATTGCTTTCTAGGAATAGGCCAACTAAGGCCACTTTTTTAGTCATTCAGTCTAGGCTCAGAAATTACGACGACCCACTCTAAGGCACGGACGGTAATGAGCGCCTTGAGCAGCGCCTCATCGTTATGCATGATTTAAAAGGATACGGTTCCGCTTGTCATTGCCTATGAGTGAAGCCAACGTGGCTGGTTTGGATTGTTCGATTTTGGCGGCGTTGAATAATTTTGAGTGCCGCCTACGCCCACTCTTCGTCATTAAAAATGGCGCTTGAGTGCTCAAGGATAGGTTTTTTGAGGACGTCTTGCTTGCAATATAGTGCTAAACGCATATCTTTGGCAGCTAAAAAAACATTAAATTACGCCGTTAAGGCGGTTTGAAAAGTTTGATTTTCGTGAAAGGAATGAGACGTGATTCAGAAATGCATGATGGGGATACTGGGTTTTTGTTGGGGCGCAAGCTTTGATCTGTTAGCTGGCCAAGAGACGACCTGGCAGGTGACCCCAAAATTTAAAATCAATTACCCAGCCCTGCAGGAGGTGAGCGGAATTTCTCGCAGTCAACGCTTTGAGGGGGTGTTTTGGGTGCACAACGATAGTGGTGATGAGGCCCGGGTTTTTGCCATCGACCGCCAAGGCGACGTGATCTACCCTGAATTTTTACCCTTCCACGGCCAACAGTCACGGCCAGGGCGCCGGCCTTGGCCAGGGCATGCCATCGAGCTGGCAGCGCATTATGACTGGGAGGATATTGCCTCGGATGCGGATTGGCTTTACATCGCCGATACAGGTAACAACGGTAATGCTCGACGCGATCTTGGCGTTTACAAGGTCCCGCAATTTAATCCAAGGGTGATCGAGAAAACGCGGGCAATGCGTTATATCCCGGTTGCGTATCCGGATCAGCAATTATTTCCTGCTGAAAACTGGCATTACGATAGTGAAGCCCTCTTCGTTGATGCGGGGCAGTTGTATCTGATTACGAAACACCGGGTTGCTGGCCGCATCGGGACCTTTGAACCTGGGGGTGATTTGTATCGATTAACCGATGCTGAGTCTGACCGGCCCAATGAACTGAAACAGGTGGATAGTCTATCAACGTTATTTATGGTGACCGGCGCGGCGCTGTCGCCCAACGGCGAGCGTCTTGCGGTTCTTGGTTCCCGCGATCTGTGGCTCTTTCCAAGGCCAAGCAGTGGTGATGCCTGGTTGTCAGAGTCTCATCAAACCCTCGATTTAACACCCTATCTCATGGGGCAGGTCGAGGCCATCACTTGGCTAGACGACCAAAGACTGTGGGTTGTGAATGAAGCTGGGGCGGTCTTTGAAGTGTCTCTGGATGCGGCGGTTGGGCAAAAAGAGGCTTCATTGCCGTGACCACGATAGAGATTGCGCTCCTGTTGACGGTTGGGACGCTCAGCGGCTTCATCAACACGATGGCGGGCGGCGGTTCAATGTTGACGTTGCCAGCGCTGATGATGATGGGGATTCCGGCTGATATAGCCAATGGCACTAATCGGGTCGCAGTATTGGCGCAATCCATCACTGGTGCGAAAGGGTTTGACCAAGCCGGTCAGCTAGATCGATCTGGGCTTGCAGGGGTCTTGCTCCCAACGATCC
>JABGWC010000184.1 GCA_018645765.1 Gammaproteobacteria bacterium
AGAGCAGCAATCACTACCTGAAGGCTGAGAGACTTCAAAATACTTACGAGCGGAGGAAGAAAACGAAAGTGTTACACAAACTACGCGGTCATAAATAGGTGCGGTCATCTAACCAGCTCGCGCAGTTTACCTGAACGGAAACTGGATGTCACAAATAAAAAAGGCGGCCATAGGCCGCCTTTTTACCGAAAATTGGTAATTAATTCATCGGATTCATCGAGACCGTGAACTCAATTCCCATAAGCCGTGGCAACGTGGTCCCCGCAGTCTGACGGAAGAATTCTTCTTCGCCATGACGCAGAACTTGCAACACGCCTGTATCATCCAACACGTTGTTAACAAAGCCAGCTACCGTCATTCGACCATCGGCAGAAGTCCAAGAAGCGCGCATGTCCAACCGACCATAGGCCTCAGCCATCTCGTCTTCATTTTCGAAAGGCGAGTAATACACATCATCGATCCAGCTGTACGAGCCGGTAAACGTGAGTGTGCTACCGGATGGCAGTGGCGTTACATGCGAGACCCAGCCGTTAAATTTTGACTCCGGGACTTGCAGTAACTGATTGCCTTTGATGTTTTTCTGTACCGTTGCCGCGCCAAACAGCGAAGCAGGCGCATCAAACCCGGCAGGATCAAGAATGAACAGATCTTCTGAGTATTCATTTGGGGTGTAACTGAAGTTACCGCCAATCGTTAACTGATCTGTCGCCAGCCACGTCAACTCTGCTTCGATACCCATGATTTCTGCACCGGGCGCTGCAAGAACCGATGTTGACGTCCCAAAGAAGGCACTTACTTCGGTCGCAACCGTGTGGATGTTTTCATAGTCGTAGTAGTAAAATGAGCCGTTCAGCTGCAACGCATTATCGAGCCATTGAGTTTTGTAACCAAACTCGTAGGCCAGTAATGATTCAGGATCATAGGTAGGCGTCTTGCTGAAAAACAACAAGTTGTATCCACCGCCACGATGACCGGAAGTTACCGAGGCATAAACCATCGCATTGTCGTTGATGTCGTAATCAAGGTTCACGCGAAACGTCGTCTTCGTGTCTTTGCGCTCGTAAGGCCGATAGAGGCTGACCGCAATCGGGAAGCCGCCATTGGTTGCTAGGCGCGTTGGCGTCGGCTGACCATACTCGTCAAAGACATGACCCAACGGGTTTTGCGCTGAGATCAACGATGGATCCGTAACAAAGCCGCCATTCACAGCATTGATACCGAAAACGCCACCCCAAAATGGAATTAGTCCACTAATGTCACTCTCGGCATATCGAAACAGGTTTTCTTCTGCCAAGACTTTATCTGAGGCATAACGCAAACCGACCGTCAGAGCGAATTGATCGTTGATCTGCCAAACCCCTTGGCTATACGCAGCAAACGCTTCTCGCTGCGTTTGAGTGTGATAGAGCACATCGGAGCCCAAAGTATTCGGCCCCCATTGCACGTCCAGATCAGGGTTAGTGCCGTTATCGCCCAACCAAACCGCAGACAACAGGTTGCGGCTTGGATTTTCCAAGGCGGGATCCGTTACCCCGATTGAGCCATTGCGCTGGCAGTAAGGCGAGTCACTGCCTTCGCACGCATCGCGAGCTGAATGCAGGGACAACGCATCTTGACTCAACAATCCAGAGACCGGTAACCCGGTAAATGCGCCCGCTGCAACATCAGCTGGCAGGTCTGGTCGTAAAATAGGCCCTAAGACACTGGCTGCCTCTGCTGACAAAGACGTGTTATCAACATAAGGGTTGATGAATCGGCTTTCTCCTACCGCGCTATACAAATCACCGCGCTGATCAATCGTTGCATCATAGAAAAAGATTCCAGAGGTCAGGGTCACGTTGTCAGATAGATCCACAAACGCCATTAATTCATGCGACTCATAGCTCGCCTCGTGATTGACATAAAACTGCCGATCGTGGAATTTGCTGGCAGTATTGTCGTCATCGGACGTTCGACGGTACATGATTTCATTAAAGCCAAAAACATACTTCAGTTCGATGTTGTCGGTTAGCTGATAACTGACATTTAACTGGGTGGTATCACCCTCAAACTCTTCTCGATTCAAACCATTGGTGCCTGCACAGACATCGGAACCATTGATATCACCCGCAAAGACGCACTGATTGTAGGCGTCCATGGAAGCTTGGCTTGTGAAGTTAAACCCATCGAGAGACGCGGCGGCATTCTGTCGACCATCAAAATCGCCATAGTCAATGCCCGCTCGGTTATTTTGAGCTTGGACCTTCGCACCGGTTACCGGGTCGGTAAACGTGTAAACGGGTGCAGAGGGTAACAAGAAATCGCTTGCCACAGGATTCGTTTGGGCAGGATCAATTGCACGATAACCCGGCACCAGCGCGTGATAATTTCTAGACGCCTCACCTTCTTCGTTCAAAACGACGAGTCCGCCACCATTAGCGCCACCAACCGGTCGATCGGTTCGCATGCCATTGTGCCGAACATTGACCGACAGTCGATCGCTTGGATCCCACTGAAGCTGGCCATTGAAGTTCTTGACGCCCAAACCGTCTGTGGCTTGACCATCACCCAACTCTTGAACCGCACCATCGCGGTTTCTCAGTGCAAAGTTGACTCGCGCCGAAACGGTGTCGCTTAGGGCGCCATTCAGCATGCCATAAGACTCGAGCTGACCCGCGTTACCCATAATGGACTTTATTGACCAGTCCATTTCTTGCTGCGGCTTCTTGTACAGGATGTTGATTGCCCCGCCTACCGCATTTCGGCCATAGAGCGTACCTTGTGGCCCGCGCAGAACTTCGACCCGCGACACATCCCAAAAGGTTTGCGCCGTCGCCGTCAGTAGATCTTCGGAGTAAACACCATTCATATAAACCGCAACACCAGGGTCCCCACCGAGTGCTCGGAAGTTTCGACCCACACCGCGGATGGTGGCGTCATAAGGCTGAATCGTTGTGGCTGGCACAAAATTCTGGAGGTCTTCTTGATTTCGAATCCCGAAATCATCCATAAATTCTGTTGTAAAGGCCGTGATCGACATGGACGTATCTTGAATCGAAGCCTCTCGGCGCTCGGCGGTCACGATCACTTCTTCGATTTTACGACCCGTCTCTTCCGCTACCGCGACTGACGCAGAGGGCATGACAAAACCCAACGCCATCAATAACGCTAGGCGTAACCGACTGTTTTGGTCGTCCCGTTGCTTAAAGTGCTTTTGTAAACTTCCCATTTTTATCCCCGTAGAATAATCATTGCTCTGTTTTAGAGTTGACCACAGGGGACTTCATCGCTCGATGCATAATCGATAGGTTGCCACAGCATTGAGTGCAACCATTCCTTGGTTACAACACTGCAGCTTAGAAATCTTCCCTGATTTCAACTTTTGTGATGGTAACCTAGTTTATTTTGCTTGTCACAAATAAAAAAGGCGGCCGTTGGCCGCCTTTTTTATACTTCTGAAATCGCTTCGCTTAATTCATTGAAACCGTCAATTCAAGCCCCATCAAACGAGGCAAGGTGGTGCCCGCGCTCTGACGGAAATGCTCTTCTTCACCGTGACGCAGAACCTGAAGAACACCGATATCATCCGTTACATTATTAACGAAACCCGACACGATCATGCGACCGTCAGCCGACGTCCAGGACGCTCGCAAGTCCAAACGGCCATAATCATCAGCCATCTCGTCTTCATTCTCGAAAGGAGAATAATAAACCTTATCTATCCAGCTGTAAGAACCCGAGAACGTCAAATTTGCTCCCGAATCCAGCGGCGTTACGTGCGATATCCAACCGTTAAACTTAGACTCTGGGACAGCCAAGAGCTGGTTGCCGTTGATATTTTTCAATGACGTTGCAGCGCCAAACAACGAAGCAGGCCGATCAAATCCAGCGGGATCTAAGATTTCTAAATCCTCTGAATACTCGTTAGGGGTATAGCTGAAGTTACCGCCCAACGTCAACCTATCGGTTGCGAGCCATGTCAACTCAGCTTCGATACCTTTAATTTCTGCACCCGGTGCCGGCAATACCGATGTTGACGTACCAAAGAAGCTGTTCACCTCCGTCGCTACCGTATGGATATTTTCATAATCATAGAAGTAGAAGGAACCGTTCAGTTGCAGCGAGTTATCCATCCACTGAGTCTTGTAACCCAATTCGTAGGCAACTAACTGTTCAGGATCGTAAGTTGGCGTCTTACTAAAGAACACCAAGTTATAACCACCTGCCCTGTGGCCCGTGGTCACAGAAGCGTACATCATTGCATTGTCGTTGATATCGTAATCAACGTTTACGCGGAACGTTGTCTTGGTGTCTTCACGATCGAAAGGTCTATACAAACTGACCGCAATCGGAATACCACCATTGACTGCTTTTCGAGTTGGCGTAGGTTGACCCGCTTCATCAAGCACCAAACCGAAAGGGCTTCCTGCTGCTGCGGCTTCTGCAGTTTGCTCAAAGCCGCCGTTTGCTAAACTGATGCCAAACGCGCCGCCCCAAAACCCAATCAACCCGCCTAAATCACTCTCGGTGTAACGCCATAGGTTCTCTTCTGCAACCAATTCGTCTTTTGCGTACCGAATCCCGGCAGTCACAGCAACCTTGTCATTAACTTGCCATACACCTTGAGTGTATGCCGCGAAGGCTTTTCGATTGGTTTGGGTGTGGTACAACAGATCACTGCCGACAGTATTGGGTCCCCACTGCACGTCCAGATCAGGATTGGTACCGTCGTCGCCTGTCCACAGACCAATCATCAAATTTCGGCTTGGATTCTCCGTTGCCGTTGCACCCGCATCAGCGTTGGCCACTGAGTCGTTAGAGTTACAACCGAACCGATCGCTACCAACACAGGACTCTCTTGCCGAATGCAAAGAAATTTGACCGGGTACAGCGATGCCCAAAGCAAGCATCATGTTGGACAGTGAGATATTGGTCAGCAGAGGCGTTAACGCTTCGCCCGCACCGAGTGTGTTGGACAAGACTGAATCCAAGCCAGCACCGAGTGCCGTGTTGTCAACATAGGGGTCTATAAATCTTGCCTCCCCAACCGCACTATAGAAATCGCCACGTTGATCAATGGTTGCGTCGTAGAAGAAAATCCCGGAGGTCAATGTGATGTCCTCACTCAAATCAACAAACGCGACCAATTCGTGTGACTCATAAGACGCTTCATGGTTGACGTAAAACTGCCGATCATGGAACTGGCTCGCGGTGTTGTCATCATCTGTTGTTCGTCGATAGATCAACTCGTTCAGACCATAAATATACTTCAATTCAACGCTATCGTTTAGCTGGTAGGTTAGATTTAATTGGGTAGTGTTACCGTCAAATTCTTCTCGGTTTAAGCCATTGGTGCCAGCGCAAATATCGCTTCCGTTAATTTCGTCTGGGAACACACACCGATTGTTAGCATCTATTGAGGCTTGACTGGTGCTATTAAATCCATCCAACGAGGCTGCCGCGTTTTGAAACCCATCGAAGTTGGCATAGTCCATTCCAGCGCGATTATTTTGCGCCTGCACTGCCTCACCGGTGTTTGGGTTAGTGAAGTTATAAACCGGCGCATTGGGCACTAAAAAACCACTTGCAAACGGATCCGTCACCGCCGGGTCAACCGCTCGAAAGCCAGGCACCAACGCGTGATAGTTTCTTGACGTACCACCCTCTTCGTTGAGAACGACTAAACCCCCACCATTCGCACCACCAAACGGCCTGTCAGTCCGCATTCCGTTGTGACGAATATTTAGCGATATTTTATCATTGGGATCCCACTGAATTTGGGCATTAAAGTTTTTAACCCCTAACCCATCTAGATCTTGGCCATCACCAATTTCTTGGATATAGCCATCGCGATTACGGAGCGCAAAATTGACTCGCGCTGATAGCGTCTCAGAAAAGGCGCCATTGAGCATGCCGTACGACTCAAGCTGACCATCGTTGCCCATTATTGATTTGATTGACCAATCCGTTTCTTGCTCGGGCTTTTTGTAAAGAATGTTAATCGCGCCCCCCACCGCATTTCGGCCGTAAAGCGTGCCCTGGGGTCCCCGTAAAACCTCAACCCGGTCAACATCCCAAAAGGTTTGGGCGGTTGCTGTCAGCAGATCTTCGGAATAGACACCATTCATATAAACCGCGACACCCGGGTCACCCCCTAGTGCTCGGAAGTTTCGACCAACGCCGCGAATCGTGGCGTCATAAGGCTGAATGGTCGTGGCTGGCACAAAGTTCTGGAGATCTTCCTGATTTCGAATTCCGAAATCATCCATAAACTCTGTTGTGAAGGCTGTGATTGACATCGACGTATCCTGAATCGATGCCTCTCGGCGCTCGGCGGTTACGATCACTTCTTCAATCTTTCGACCCGATTCTTCTGCTATCGCAACGGTCGCGCTCGGCAATACAAACCCAGACGCCACGAGCAACGCAATCTTCGCTCTGCTTGAACGCATACTTCCCCCCTATTTATGAAACTTTTTGCAGCTTTATTTTTATTGGTAAGCTGGTTTTTTTAATGACTTACCTAGAATTCTTTCTCGGCTTTCCGCTTTATAGGATACTCTGCGCGCAAAGTAAACAGTGTTCTACCGTCTTACCCAATCTAACCACTGCCTCCTCCGACGCACAAATGGCATCTACGGTATTGGTTAGGGCACCTGGGAACGATCGTCAAACCTTGCCCCGTCCTCAGCAGACCTTGGTCCTTTTATGATTCCCGTTAAGCTGGCAATGTAGGCGGCGATAACACACCTCGGCGTTCTCGGCGTTATTGTCTGGGTCTTGTGCAAAATTGATTTTTCAAGTCGGGTGAGTGCTTTAAACCAATTTATGCTGGTTTTCACCGAGTGCACATCGAGCCCCTCACGATCAAAACGCCGCACAGATGCTGTAACGGCAAGGCAAATAGCCGCTTCTCGGTCAAGCAATTTGCAGCAAGGATTTGATCAATTCTTGATCACAAGGCGCGAGCCAGGCAATCGTCCCAAACCCCAACATCATCGATTTAGGGCACACAAAAAAGGGCAGGCTAACTAAGAAAGGCGGCCAATGGCCGCCTTTCTTAGGTTCAAACTTGGGTTCGAATCGTCTTATTTCAAGGAATTCATTGATACCGTAAATTCAATTCCCATCATGCGCGGCAGGGTCGTCCCAGCAGACTGCCTAAAGTGTTCGCCCTCACCTTCTCGAAGCACTTGAAGAACCCCGACATCATCTAAAACATTATTGACAAAGCCAGACACCAGCATTTTACCATCAGCTGAAGTCCAACTTGCTCTCAGATCAAGGCGCCCATAATCTGCTGCTTTATCGCTATCGTTCTGGAAAGGCGAGTAAAACACTTCATCTATCCAGCTATAGCTACCGGTAAACATCACGGTTGAACCAGAAGGCAATGGCGTGACATGCGTCACCCAGCCGTTGAACTTCGATTCAGGAACCTGCAGAAGTTGGTTACCGTTGATGTTGCTCGCGGACTGCACCGCACCGAAGAGCGAGGGTGGCGCCTCCGATCGAACCGGATCCAGCATGATGAGGTCTTCAGAATACTCGTTAGGCGTAAAACTAAAGTTTCCGCCTAACGTCAATCGATCGGTCACAAGCCACGTCAACTCTGCCTCAATTCCCTTAATCTCGGCACCGGGTGCAGCTAATGTTGTCGTCGATGTACCAAAAAACTCGCTGACCTCGGTCGCTACTGTATGAATATTTTCATAGTCGTAATAGTAGAACGAGCCGTTCAGCTGCAAGGAATTATCCATCCACTGTGTCTTGTAACCAATCTCATAAGCGATCAGTTGTTCCGGCTCATAGGTTGGCGTGTTACTAAAGAAAACAAGATTGTAACCACCTGCTCTATGCCCCGAGGTCACCGAGGTATAAATCATAGCGTTGTCAGTGATGTCGTAGTCTAAGTTAACCCTGAAGGTCGTTTTGGTGTCTTTGCGCTCAAATGGACGATAGATACTTAAAGAGAACGGCGTACCACCATTGACTGCCAGCCTAGTTGGCGTGGGCTGACCATACTCATCATAAATCACGCCGAAGGGATTGGCATCAGAAACCAAACTCGCGTCCGTTTCGAAACCGCCATTCGCCATATTCATGACCGCGAGGCTGCCGAAAATAGCCGGGATAAAGTTGCCATCATCGCCCCCGGTTTCAGAATATCGCCAGAGATTTTCTTCTGCGACGAGCTCATCAGATGCGTATCTGAGGCCCACTGTTAAGGCAAACTTCTCATTAAGCTGCCAAACCCCTTGAGAGTAGGCTGCAAACGCCTTTCTCTTGGTTTGGGTGTGGTACAAAAGGTCACTGCCCAGCGTATTTGGGCCCCACTTTACATCCAGGTCTGGATCCGTCCCTGGATCGCCAAGCCATGCTGACAACTGAAGGTTGTAAGCATCTGGATCTTGCAACGAGTCATTGCGATTGCAGCCGAAAGCGGTACTGCCCTCGCACGACGCTCGTGCGCCATGCAGCGTAGTCATCGGTCCCGGTCCAAAAATTGCTGTGCTGAAAAGGTACGGATCAATAAAGCGTCGCTCACCAACCGAACTATAAAAGTCACCGCGCTGGTCGATGGTTGCGTCGTAAAAGTAAATACCGGATGTCAGGCTGAAGTCTTCCGAAAAATCAACAACGACCACCAATTCATGTGATTCATAGGCCGCTTCATGGTTTACATAGAACTGACGATCGTGAAACTGACTCGCAGTATTATCATCATCTGTCGTTCGACGATACATCAACTCATTTAGACCATAGATGTACTTCAATTCAATATCATCAGTAAGCTGATACGTGAGGTTTAACTGCGTCGTATCCGCCTCGAACTCTTCTCGTTGAAACCCATTCGTTGCAGCACATAGGTCGCTTCCGTTAATGTCCCCGGAGAACACGCAAGCGTTGTAAGCATCCATAGATTCTTGGCTGCTGTAGTTAAACCCATCCAACGATGCTGCCGCATTTTGAAATCCGTCAAAGTCTGCAAAATCAATCCCGGCACGATTATTCTGAGCCTGAACCTCAGCGCCCGTGTTGGGGTCCGTGAAAGTGTAAACCGGTGCATTGGGCACTAAGAAATCATTCGCTAACGGCGCTGTCTGAGCTGGATCGACTGCCCGATATCCCGGCACTAGCGCATGGAACACTCGCTCAGGTCTCGCTTCCTCATTCAAGACAACAAGCCCCCCACCGTTGGCCCCACCAAAGGTACGGTCAACGCGCATCCCGTTATGCCGAATATTGAGCGCCCATTTATCGCTTGGGTCCCACTGAATCTGACCGCTAAAGTTCGTGACGCCCTGCCCATCCAGGTCTCGAGTTCCACCAAGATCTTCGATCACCCCATCTCGCTTTCTTTTCGAGAAATTCATACGGCCCGACAAGGTTTCAGAGAGCGGACCATTTAACATGCCATAGGTCTCAGCTTGGCCCGTATTCCCCATAATCGCTTTTAAGGCCCAATCAACGTCTTGAGTCGGTTTCTTCCAAATCATGTTGATCGCACCCCCCACCGCGTTTCGGCCATACAGCGTGCCTTGCGGCCCCCGCAGAACCTCAACACGATCAACGTCCCAAAACGTCTGAGCCGTTGCGGTCAAAAGATCTTCTGAGTAAACACCATTCATGTAGGTTGCAACACCAGGATCGCCCCCGAGTGCTCGAAAGTTTCGACCAACACCGCGAATCGTCGCGTCATAGGGCTGGATGGTTGTGGCGGGCACAAAGTTCTGAAGATCTTCCTGATTTCGAATTCCGAAATCGTCCATAAACTCTGTTGTAAAAGCCGTGATTGACATCGACGTATCCTGAATCGATGCCTCTCGGCGCTCGGCGGTTACGATCACTTCTTCTATTTTTCGACCTGATTCTTCTGCCATCGCGATACTCGCACCCGGTAATACAAACCCGGAAACCACGAACAGCACAAACTTTGCTCTGCTTGAAGCCATAACTCCCCCTATTTTAGAACTTTTATTGCAGCTTTACGCTTATTGGTAAGCCGATCTTTATTGTTTTTCTTCTAAAACTTTCTCCGCTACTTGCGGCTTGTTAAGGAACTATCATCACCAATGAGTACAACGACCTCTTTCTCTGACTTTCCTCCTTCTTAACTGAATTTTCTCGAGGATACAACCCGGGTGGTTTCTGTACCGCCTTTTATTGGCCCAAAACCACCCATGAAGACGCCTTACATCAAATCCTTTCGATTATAATGGCTGGCGCCATGCCACCACCCGTACACATCGTGATCAGGCCCGTCGTTAAATCACGCCGTTCTAATTCATCTAGAACCGTGCCAATCAAGATAGATCCAGTTGCGGCAATCGGATGGCCCAGCGCCATCGCGCCACCATTGACATTCACTTTCTCAGGATCAAGTTTCAGGTCGCGGATGAACTTGGCAGCAACCACTGCAAAGGCCTCGTTCACTTCGAACAAGTCAATGTCGTCAACCGTCATACCCGCGCGCGTTAGCACTTTGTTTGCGGCCGGCACGGGTTCGTTTAGCATCAGCGTTGGGTCGCCGCCAACCGTTGCCATTGCCCGGATTCGGGCCCTTGGCTTCCAGCCCATGCGATCAGCGTAGGCCTTATTAGACAAGATTAAAGCCGCGGCGCCATCGACCACCCCAGAGCTATTGCCAGCATGATGAACATGATTGATTTTTAAATCGGGGTAGGCGCGTTTAACCAGCTGATCAAAGGTTTCACCGGAATCATCAATCGGCGCCGGCATAAACTGATCAAAGACCGTTTTCAACTCAGCCAATGTTTCCATTGTTGTGCCGGGTCTAGGGAACTCTTCGCGGTCCAAAGCGAGTGTGCCGTCATCGTTGAAGACCGGAATCACGCTTTTATCAAAATAACCGTGATCGATTGCAAATTGCGCCCGGCGCTGACTCTCAACGGCCAAGGCATCAAGTTCCTGACGACTGAAACCTTCAAGTGTTGCGATCATGTCTGCGCAGACACCTTGATGGGGCTGCGGATGCAAGTCCCTGAGGTGCAAATTGCCCCCATCAACCGTTCGATTATTGGTCTTGTTGGTCAGGGTCGCGGTATAGGACATCATCTCAACGCCCCCAGCAACACACAGATCATCCATCCCGCTCATGATGTTCGCTGCCGCAAGATTAACCGAGGTAATGCCCGAACCGCAGAAACGATCCAGTGTCACAGCACTGCTTTTGGTGCTCCAGCCAGCGTCCAAGGCCGCCATGCGGCCCACACAAGATCCTTGATTGCCCACTTGCGAACTACAGCCGACAACAAGATCATCGACGTCGTCAGTATTCAAATCATTGCGATCTCTAATCGCTTCCAACACCTTTGCTAGCAATCGCCCGGAGTGCAAATGCGCCAGCGCCCCCCGACCGGCTTTCCCAATCCCACGCGGGGTTCTTGCTGCATCAATAATATATGCGTCTGTCATAGCACTCTCCTGTTCCGTTATGTGAATCTAACTCGCACGCCATGTCTCGATTGTTTCACGTTTTTTCTCAGCTGTCCTACCCCTTATCACTAAGATGGCAAATCCAGGAATTCAGGATAAAACAGATACTTACGCCGAGATCACAGCCAACTCTCACCAAATTTTGACCCGTTCTTCAGCCGGCAACCACAGCGCATTGTCTGATCCTACGTTGAACGCCTCGTACCAAGCATCAATATTTCTTACAATGCCATTGACTCGATACCTCGGCGGCGAATGACTGTCCGACTTCAGCAACCGTAACGCTAGATCATCGCGGCGATGCACACGCCAGGCCTGGGCGTAAGCTAAAAAGAACCGCTGCTCACCTGTGTAACCATCAATTACCGGCGCTGGTTTGCCTTTTAATGACAACTGATACGCATGAAAAGCCACTTCTACGCCACCTAAATCGCCGATGTTCTCACCCAACGTAAAGGCGCCATCAATGAAGTATCCTGGCAGCGACTCATAGGCACTAAACTGGCTGGCAAGCTTTGCTGTCCGCTCACCAAAGCGCGCCAAATCCGCCTCGGTCCACCAGTTTCGTTTAACGCCACGCGCATCATATTTGGAACCTTGGTCGTCAAACCCATGCCCCATTTCATGACCAATGACCGCGCCGATTGAACCGTAATTCACAGCAGGATCGGCATTGGGATCAAAAAAAGGCGGCTCTAAGATCGCCGCCGGAAAAACAATCTGGTTAAAGCTCGCGGTGTAATACGCATTAACCGTTTGCGGCATCATGTACCACTCGGCGCGGTCGGTCGCCGCGTTGAGCTCTGACACGCTTTCGTTCCAAAAAAATTGCTGAATCGCCCGAGCGTTGCCAAACAAGTTCCCAGGATCAATCTCAATTTCCTTCAATGGCTTCCACTGATCTGGATACCCAATTTTGGCTTCAAACGCGGCAAGTTTTTTCAAGGCCTCAACCTTCGTGTCCTCGCCCATCCAAGGCAAGGAACGGATACGTTGACCAAACGCCGTTCGGAGGTTTTCAACCAACGCTTCCATCTGCACTTTTGACTCACTCGGGAAATGCTGATCGACGTAAA